>JADHTT010000015.1 GCA_016784825.1 Campylobacterales bacterium | reverse complement strand
ATAATTTCAGTTATTCTACTAGAATATAGTTTAAAAAATCTTACAATCTTGATTTATATCAAGAAATTGCATTACCATTTCACCCTTATGATCTTGCATAAAAGTTTTAGCATCACTTTTATTGGCAAATGGAATAAACTCTTTTCCCATTGGTCCATAAACATCACTACCAATAACATAGTATGCTTTTGTACCATCTATGGTTTTTTGTGAATAATAGTCTGTTACTAATATTTTTTCAATATTTTCTTTATGTGTAAAGTAATATTTCATTAAATCTTTAACACCATCAAATGAGAAGTGTTTATTTGGATTGGTATAAAATATTTGTGCTGCCCATCTTGGATATTTATATACATACATTCCACACACTGGACATTTTTCCTCTTTAGTCACTATGATCACATCGCCACTTTGCTTTAATTTACCTGCTCTTACCACTTCATACAAATACAGTGATACAACTTGAAGCTGTTTTGGGTTTAATTCTTTACATAGTTTATTGTTTTTAATATCGGCTTTTAGATGGTTGATTTGATTATATTTACTTGGATCTATATCTTGATTACACATCTTAGTAAAAACTTTTTTACCCATAGGATATACTTTTTTATTCTTTTTTAGCATTATCATATCAAGATCATTATTTAAAGATAAGCTTGCCATATTTAAAGCTTCTTCAAAACCCTCTATCCGACCTCCATATTCATCCATAAATTTTTTCGCATCATCTTTAGATGAAAAACTTAATTTACTCACTTTACTCATAGTACCTGGGATATCAGAATCCACTACATAAAAAGCACCCTTTGAGTCTATTAGTTTCTCTGTTTTGTTATCAATAGACTGAACACTATTCATATCAACACCATGCTCTTTATGGTCAACAAGCAAACATCTCATACTACAATACTGTCTTTGTGTACCATCTTCTAGTTTTGCAGCATGTGAAGTTTTATAAAACTTCTTAATACTCATGGCACACACGGGACACCAATGTTGACTTTTCCCTTTTTGTAATAATACTGGCTTTGTTATTGCCTCTTTATCCCAGTCCTCAACCCACTCATTGGCATTGAGCTGTAGGCCAATTACCACAATAGCTATAAAAATATATTTAAAAAACCTCATCTTTGCTCCTTCTTTTTAAAAACTATAAGTTAGTATAAGTTTATAATGTTCGTATTCTTGGCCATCTTCTATTATCCATGTATCTGCATTAAAATTGTCTATTTTAGTGTATGCTGCTGTTGCTGTTAATCCTTTTAGCTTTCCATCTAGCTCATAAGTTAAATATATCATCTTATCACTTTGATCAACAGTAGCAGCTTTTGTATCATATTTTGCATAAGCTATTACACTTTTCAATCCTGATACACCAAATTTAGAAAAGTCTTGAATATATGCTAATTTCAATGCATTTGTATTTGCAGCATATGCTCCTGCATAGTTTGTTAATCCCTTACCTTTAATTGATCTAGTTAAACCATTTGTTACACATATCTTTGTAAATGCAGGTGTACCATCCCATGGTAAGATAATTTGATTATCTCCTGTTTTTGTAGCAGCTAACATTAGTTTAGATCCATTTTTAGATACTGATACTTTTGCACCAACCAAGCTTGAATCGTCTACAGTTTTAGATTCATTTAGTTGCTGTGTAGCCTCTGTAGTGACAATATTTCTTTGATTTGAGTCTATACTTTGATCTAAACCTTGTATAGCAAAATCAATATTTACCCCATTTGATTTCATTTTATAATTTATATCACCATAAAATGTATTTGTTAAATTCTCAGCTTTTAAAGCCCATAATTGATATTCAGTATTTTTATCTATACTATTTGAATATCCAAGCATTGCAACATAATCCATATCAAGAGCAGTTGTATTACCTGTGATATTCTCACCTAAATCATAAAATTTATCGCTTGTTCTTTGTTTATATTTTGAGATCATAGAAAAGTCAATTGAACCACTATCTAGTTCTTTTTGATATCTTAATGCTTCAAATGTTCCAGAAAGTACAAGTGTTTGATAGGTCATACCAGTTGGGTTTGAAGCAATTAGTGGTGTATTTATTTTTTGACGACCAACAGTTATCTCACTATTATCATCTTCATATTTTATATATGCTTCTCCTAATACAGTAAAACCATCTGGATTATTATATGCTTTTGAATCAATAATTCTTCTACAACTATTATCATCACCTAGTGCTTCTACAGACATACCTGTTATCTTTCCACTAAATTTATCGCTAAACTGCTCACTAATTCCAAGCTCAATACCTAGCACACTTGATTCTTTATCTATTGTTTTATCTTGATTTTGTGCACCTGCATTCATATACTTTACAAATCCACTTAAGTCTGCTGCTTGTAGTGTTGATATTGCCACTAAACTTAAAGCTAAACATTTAATTGCTCGTTTCATCTTCTCTCCAAAGTTTAATTTTGAAAATTATAACTACAGATTGTCAATTTATTGTTAACAATTGTCAAGATATTAAAACTTGACAATTTTTTAACTATTTTTATATACAATATCTTATGAATAAACGAAAAATATTACTTTTAGAAGATGATCTATTATTTGCTCAAACTATGCTTGATTTCCTTGAGGATGAGGACTATATCATAGATCACGCACAAGATGGTGAAGAAGCCCTAGAAAAAGCTTATGAAAATGTGTATGATATTTATCTTTTAGATATAAATGTACCAAAGTTAAATGGGATAGAATTTTTAAAGCAAATAAGAGAAAATGGTGTTCAAACACCAGTAATATTTTTAACCTCTTATAAAGATGATGACACTATAAATCAATGTTTTATAAGTGGCTGTGATGACTATTTACGAAAACCTTTTAAAGTTAATGAATTACTGCTTAGGATATCTGCAATTTTAAAACGAACACATCATGTAAATAATATTATAACTATTGCGCCAAATACTGTATATAAATTTGAGACCAGAAAAATCATTCAAAATAATATAGAGCTACAAATTCCACTTAAAATAATTCAATTATTAGAACTGTTTTTAGAATATGACAACAAAACTATTTCAACAGATATTATTATTAATAGACTTTGGAGTGTTGATGAACAATACAGTGATGGATCATTAAGAAATTATATTTTAGGTTTACGAAAAATTGTAGGTAAAGATAAAATAATAAATATCAAAAAGTTTGGATATGAAATCAGAGGTCTTAATTGTGGGTAAGCAACAAAAATTTTTTATAATTTTTAATACTATTTTGGTATTTATAATTTTACTTATCAATAGCTACTTACTGCAGTTTTTTCAAATTCAAAATCAAATACTATATATAATATTAATATCACTTGTATCTGTAGCTTTATATTTTATACTCAGCTATAGCTTTATAAGTGAAATTTTTTCCCTTTATTCAAAGCTAAAAGATAAAATACAAACTACAATGCATGAGATCAATACACCAGTATCTACAATACAAATCAATACAGATATTTTATCCTCAAAGCTTCAAGATGAAAAAAGTATCAAAAGACTTTCAAGAATCAATCAAGCATGTGATAACCTTTTTAAACTATATGATGATATGGAATACTATATCAAAAAAGAGATAGATTATGTTGATATAAAAAGTTTTCCTTTAAGAGAAACTATTGAAGATCTTGTTGTGCAATTTGATGATATTAGACAAGATATTAAAATCAACATAGATATTGATAATACAAGTGTTACCACTGATCAAAATGGATTTAATATAGCAATATCCAATCTAATTTCAAATGCAATTAAACACAATAAAACTATTTCTACTATAAGTATAGTACTTACAAATAATATACTAACTATTCAAGATGACGGGGAAGGTATTGAGAGTCAACATATATATAATATGTTTGACAGATACTATCAAGTAAACTTAGAGCAAGATGGCTTTGGTATAGGTCTATCAATAGTAAAAGAATTTTGCGATAAGCAAAGAATAGATATTAAAATTGACTCATCTACAAAAGGGACAATCTTCAAATTAAATTTAAAAAATATCAAGGATAATCTGTGAAACAAACCATTATTATATTAACCGTCTTTGTAGGAGTATTATTTGCACTATTTTCTACAACATCTTTTAAGCAATCAAAAGTGGTAGTTCAAAATAATATATCTAAACAAGCAATAGAAATTAAGCCAGATGAACACAGTGATAGGTACTGTAATATGTCTATTAAAGAGATTGATTATAGTGGTCAGGCTATTTTGACAAATGGGGATACACTATTTTTTGATGATATTGGCTGTATGGTACTATGGCTAGAGGAGCAAAAAAATAATGAACAAATCATCTTATGGATATGGGCAAAAGATACAAATGAATATATAAATGCAAGAGAAGCATGGTATCATTTAGGTGAAAATACACCTATGCATTATGGGTTTGGTGCATACAAAAAACACCAAGCAAATCGAATAGATTTCAAAGAGTGTCAATTAAAAATACTTCGAGGTGAAACTATGAAAAATCCTAAAATAAAAGGGGAAATACTTGGAAACAATTGATTTTTTAAGTATCATCTCTATTGCATTTTTAGGATCATTTGGTCACTGTATAGGGATGTGTGGTGGAATAGTGATTGCTTATTCAAGTACAAAGCTTGATGAAAACTCTACAAAAATAAACCAAACACTTGCGCACCTATTCTATTCATTTGGTAGAGTTACAACCTATATGACACTTGGAGCTTTATTTGGTTTTATTGGTAGTGTAATTTCATTTAGTAATAATGCCAATGGTGTCTTGCTTATAATTGCAGGTATTATTATGATGCTTGTAGGTACATCACTTGGTGGTAAATTAAAATTTTTAACCAAAATAGAACACAGCATACAAAATAGTCAATGGTATCATAGGTACTTCAAAGAGCTATTACGAAGTGAAAATTTAACAAGCTTTTATATGCTTGGACTATTAAATGGTTTACTACCATGTGGTTTTGTATATTTCTTTGCTATTACAGCAGCAAGTACAGCAAGTGCATTAGATGGTGCTTTAGTGATGCTAATATTTGGACTTAGTACTATTCCAGCTATGTTTAGCTTAGGCTTTTTTGTAGGTATGTTTAAGCAGTTATCCCTGCGAGACACTATGATTAAGCTTGCAGCTTTAAGTGTGATTATCTACGGTGGATATACTATTTATAATGGTTATACTTATATAGCAAATCCCAATAAAACTGTATTAGAATGTCATACATGATAAAAAAAACAAAAATATTATTTCTAAGCTTTTCTATACTAATAATAGCACTTATATTACAGCTTGGATATCTTTTTAATACAAAATCTCTAACGAATACACAAATTCAAAAAAAGCAAGATTTTGTATCAATATCACAAATGCCAGATTTAGCAATCTCTACTACAGCTTCATATATAAGAAATAGAAGCTTAAGTGATACATTTTCAATATATAAAGATGATCCTACTTTACGAGAATATTTTCCATCTACATTTACATATTCACAAGGGATTAAATAATGTTTAAAATCAACCTACATCTAATAGAATATGCTATCAATACTATTTTAAGATCCAAAACAAAAAATATCTTTATTACAACAATTATCACACTTTTAGTATTTTTACTCTCATCTATATTTTTAATATCAAATTCTATAAAATATGAATTAAATCAAACAGTTGATTCATTACCACAGATTATAGTGCAAAATTTAAAAGGTGGTAAATCATACGACATAAAAACAAAAGTAGCCAATGAGATTTTAGAGATTGCAGGGGTAGCAGATGCCACACCTAGAGTATGGGGTTATTATTATTTCCAAAAAGCAGGTGTTAACTTTTCACTTGTTGGTATAGATTCATATGAAATACAATATAAAAATAGTCTAACAAAAGTAGCCCAAAGCTTTAATCTAGATGGAGAATCTATGGTGGTTGGTACTGGGGTACAAAAGACACTTCAAAACAACTATTATGATAAATATTTTAACTTCATTAAGCCAGATGGTGGCTTTAAAAAAATAGATATTGGTGGTGTATTTGATGGTGATACACAACTAGAATCAAATGATGTAATCGTTATGTCAAATGACAAGCTACGAGAGTTACTAGATATGAGATCTAGTCGTGCTACGGATATTGTAGTAAAAGTGAATAATCCAGAAGAGATACCTATGATAGCCTCTAAAATCAAAGCTAAATACCCAAATATGCGAGTGGTTACAAATGAAGATTTAAAAATCAGCTATGCCAATATATTTGATTATAAAAGTGGTATATTTTTAGCACTAAGCCTTATAGCTCTATTTACATTTTTTATCATTATATATGATAAAGCAAGTGGACTAAGTAGTGAAGAGAAAAAAGAGATAGGTATTTTAAAAGCTATAGGATGGAAGACAGATGATGTTCTAAAAGAGAAGTTTATTGAAGGCTCTATCATATCTCTTTTTGCATATATGGCAGGAATTATTCTATCATTTGTATTCGTATATATATTTCAAGCACCTGGAATAAGGTTGATATTTGAAGGGTTTTCTGTACTAAAAACAACTTTTGAATTGCCATTTGTATTTGATATGCAAACCCTTAGCTTAGTATTTTTTATCACCGTGCCTATTTATATTGCAGCAACTATTGTACCATCTTGGCGAACAGCTACATTAGATGCAGATGAGGTTATTAGATAATGATAGAGTTAAAAAATATAACAAAAATATATGAAGCAAATAAACATAATAAAGTTACTGCACTTGATAATATAAATCTTAAATTTAATGAGGGGGAGCTAATAGTTTTAAAAGGATCAAGTGGTAGTGGTAAATCAACTATACTTTCATTAATAGCTGCTCTATCAAAGCCTACTTCAGGTGAAGTAATTGTAGATGATAAAAGAATATCAAAACTACCTGATAATTTTGCATCACTTTACAGACGAGAGCATATTGGCTTTATATTTCAAAAATATAATCTAATTCCAACACTTAGTGTAAAAGAAAATATTTTACTTCCTCTTATTCCAAATAATCCAGATGAAAATGAATGTGATTTTAAACTAAAAACAGTATTAGACAAATTTAATATATCACATAAAAAAGATAGTATAGTCAAAAATTTATCAGGTGGAGAACAACAAAGGGTTGCAATAAGCAGAGCTTTGATAAATGATCCAAAAATAATAATTGCAGATGAACCTACAGCAAATCTAGATGAAAAGCTATCATTAGATTTTTGTGATATATTAAAAAATTTAAAAACACAAAATAAGACAATTATTGTAGCAACTCATGATCCAATATTTTTTGATTTAGAGTTTGTAGATAAAATTATAGAAATAAAAAATGGGACTATTATTTAATGCTACTATCTCCAGAAGTTTTAGCCATACAAATATTGAACTTTATATTTCTTATTTTTGCTATTGTAGCACTTATTTTAAGTATTAAAATATATAAGTATTGGGATATAAACTCAACATCAAATACTCAGTATAAACTAGAAAAACAAAGCTTTCTTGCAGCAAGCATTATAAAATATATATTTGCTCTGAAGTTACCATTATTTTTATTTTTCATATTTACACTTGATAAAATATCAGCTCAATTAACAGGAGCTATGTGTGCTGCGGGGGTTGTTGATGCTACAGACTATGGAAGCTATCTGTTTATACTAAAAATATTTAATATTTATATATTTGGAGCATGGCTTATCATACATAATATTGATATAAATAAAGAGGATTTGCCATATACAAAACAAAAATTTGCTCTATTTATATTTGTATTTTTTACACTATTGATTGAAATTATTTTAGAGTTTATTATGTTTTCAAGTATTGATTTAAATATGCTTGTAAGTTGTTGTGGTACTATATATTCAAGTGCTGCTAGCTCAAATACATCGTCTATTTTTACTTTTAATTCATCACTTGTAGTGACTATATTCTACCTATTGCTAATTACTCAAATTATTATTACTTTTTTTCAAAAATATAAAAATATGCAATACCTATTCTCTATAGTAAATATATTATTTTTTATAGTTGCTATAAGTTCATTGGTTTCATTTTTTGGAACTTATATTTATGAACTACCAACTCACCATTGTCCATTTTGTTTTTTACAAAAAGAGTATCACTATATTGGATATTTAATATATAGTTTGTTGTTTGCTGGAACATTTTTTGGTATTACTGTATCTATTGCAAAATCTAATCAAAAATATTATAAATTATCATCTATTTTTAATAGTTTATATGCCCTTTTAGTAAGTTCATATGTGATACTATTTTATATAAAAAATGGAGTATGGTTATGAAAAAATTATTATTAACTTTTTTTGCTGTTACATCTTTTGCATATGCAACAGGAATGCAACAACAAAATTTAACTGGTGAGCAAATGGCTGCTCAAAATACAAAAATATGTGAACTAGCAGCAAAAGAGTTATCAAAAAAGCTTCCACAAACTATAGATAAATATACGCAATTTGTATCTGCTAAAGCAAATGGAACTACATTAGAATATATATTTGAGATAAATACTGGTGCAAAAAGTGACCAAGCAGTACAAAAAGAAGATCATTCAAGGATGCAAAATGCTGTGACAAATGGAGTATGTCAATCATCAAAAAGATTCTTTGATGCACAAATTGATATATCTTATATATATAAAAGTGCAAAATCAAAAGTCAAGTTATTTCAATTTGATATTAGTAAACAAACATGTTTAGATCTATTTAAACAACAAAAAAAGTACTATTAATATATGTCTTTAAAAGATTTATTTACTTATGGTGAAAAAGTTGATGGATATGATGTACGAGTTATCAACGAAAGGGAAGCACGAGCCGCAGCTGGGATACTTTTTGCTATTGGTTTCTTAAGCCTTACAAGTGCTGTAATGCTAGGTCATGGTATTGTAACTAGATATTTTATAGCCTTTTTTACTTTAGACTTTATAGTAAGAGTTATCAATCCTAGCTACTCACCAAGTATGCTATTAGGAAGATTTTTTGTACAAAATCAAACTCCAGAATATGTAGGTGCTGCACAAAAAAGGTTTGCTTGGAGTTTAGGTTTAATTTTAGCTCTACCAATGTTTTATTATCTGGTTATAAATTGGGAACCAAATCCTATAAAAGTCTTTATATGCATAGTATGTTTATTTTTACTTATTATGGAGTCTGCATTTTCTATCTGTTTAGGGTGTAAAATTTATGAATGGATTATGCCAAATAAAGCAAAATACTGCCCAGGTGGTGTTTGTGAAATAAAAACAAAAGATAAAATTCAAACATTTAATACAGCTCAAAAAATTATCGCAAGCTTAACTGCACTTATGATTACAATAGGTAGCTACGCATATATGTATAAACTTGAAAATAAAACACCTATTGGTGATTTTGTATCAAATATGATGATGAGTG
>JADHTT010000014.1 GCA_016784825.1 Campylobacterales bacterium | reverse complement strand
ACACCTATAGACTCCCAGAGCAAGAAAATCTTTGGGACTATTATTTTATACTTTTTGAAAGAGTAACCATGAGGATAGATAAGCCTTTTAAGTTAGATAATATGGGATTTGCAAAAGAGAATTATCCTTATATTGATGCACTTAGAGAAGCTCTTGTAAATATGCTTATGCATGCTGATTATTTCTCACCTATAAAATCTCGCATAAGAATATTTAGTGATAAAATAGAGTTTTTAAATGGTGGTTCATATCCTAAGCCTATTGAGTATTTTTTGCATAGTGATACTTCAATACCTAGAAATCCAATTTTAGCGAAACTTTTCCGTGCAGTAAAACTAGCAGAAAATGCTGGATATGGTTTCGATAAGATAATAGATGGATGGAAAACTTATATAGATATACCTATAGAATTTCAAACTGATTTAGATACTAGTTTGACTACTTTTATTTTAGAAAAAGAGAAAGAAAACCAAGCTAGTGACCAAGCTAGTGACCAAGCTAGTGACCAAGATAGTGACCAAGCTATATTAGAGTTTTGTAAAGAACCAAAGACAACAAAAGAGATTATGGAATTAGTTGGAATGAAACATAAAACATATTTTAGACAGAATGTTTTAAATCCATTATTGGAACAAGGATTTTTGGAACCTACCATTTTAGATAAACCAAAAAGTCCAAATCAAAAATATATAACAAAAGAGAAAAAATGATAGTAGATAAACGAATATTAAATATTTTAGTGATTATATTTTTATCAGTAATCACATTTTCTTGGACTACTTGGATATTTCACTATGAGTTTAGTTTTCAAGTTTTATTTACTATTATATCTTTACGATTAATATTTTCATATTTCATTTACAATGACTATAGCCTAAGCTGGTCAAAGGCTACTGGGAAAAGCTTTTTAATTAAAAGTATGGTTTATATAGGTGCTTTTGTAGTCTATATGCCTATTTTTTATGGCGAGTTTAGAATAGCATTTTTTTTAAGTGAACTATTTTTATATCTTTTTATGATCAACTTCTCTATGTATGCTTATTCGTATATGATAAATAGACGACATGGTAAAGAAAAAAAGTCTATGGTGATATATGGTGCAGGAAGTGCCGGGTTAAAAATAGAAAATGAACTAAGAAATAGTGAGTATAAACTAGTATGTTTTATAGATGATGATGTATCTTTACAAAAGAGATCTATAGATGGAGTAGAGATAGTTTCACTTGAAAAATTTAAAGAAAAGAATATAAAAGTAGATTTGCTTATTGTGGCTATTCCATCTGCAAAGCATGAGAGAGTTAAAGAGGTATATGAAAAAGTAAATGAATTTGCAACTACTATTAAAGTACTTCCATCTTTAGAAAATATTTTACAAGACAAGCCTATATCTACACAGCTTAAAAATGTAGAAGTAGAAGACTTACTAGCTCGACATCCAAAAGGGCTAGATCGAGAGAAGATTGACCAGTTTATTCAAGATAAGGTAGTGTTAGTTACAGGTGCAGGCGGAAGTATCGGTAGTGAGATATGTAGACAGTGTGTGATACATGGAGCTAAGAAACTTATATTTGTTGAGCATAGTGAATATAATCTATATGCTATAGATCAAGAGTTAAACTCTACTTGTGAAGTAGTACCTGTTATGGTAAGTGTAAGAGATAAAAACTCTTTAGAGAGTGTCTTTAACAAATATTCAGTAGACATAGTCGTACATGCAGCAGCATATAAGCATGTACCTATGGTTGAAGATAACATTCACCAGGGTATTAGTAACAATATTTTAGGTACTAAACATACGATAGATTTAGCATCCAAATATGGTGTGAAAAAGTTTGTACTAGTTAGTACAGATAAAGCTGTAAGACCTACAAATGTGATGGGTACTACTAAGCGTATATGTGAGTTATATGCTCAGAATAAAAAGTCTGACATGGAGATAGTAGCAGTACGATTTGGAAATGTTCTAGGAAGTAGTGGTAGTGTGATACCAAAGTTTAAAGAACAGATTCAAAATGGTGGACCAGTTACGGTTACACATCCAGATATTACTAGGTACTTTATGCTAATACCTGAAGCTTGTGAGCTTGTACTTCAAGCTGGATCTTTAGGAAAAGGTGGAGAGATATTCATACTTGATATGGGAGAACCAGTGAAAATTGTAGATCTTGCTTCTAAGCTTATAGAGCTAAGTGGTGCAAAAGATATAGATATAGAATTTAGTGGCTTACGGCCAGGAGAAAAGTTATATGAAGAACTTTTGATAGATGATACTGATTGTACTACTGATTATGAAGGTATTACAGTTGCTAGAGCTACAAAGTATGATATAGATAAGTTAGATAGTGATATTGAAGAATTAGTTAATTATACAAGAGATGAAAGTAGACTTATGAAGTTAAAGCAGATTGTTCCGGAATTTAAGCATAATAGAGGGTAATGATTAAAGGTTTGACATAAAGTACTAAATAAAGTATAATATTAGATACTAAAAAAGGACTATTAAATGCAACCAATATTAGCAAACTATACAGCAAGTATAACTGAACTTAAAAAATCACCAACACAACTACTCAAAGATGCTGGAGATGAAGCGGTAGCTATCTTAAATCATAATGTAGCGAGTGCATATTTAGTGCCTAGTAGTTTATATGAAAATATGATGGATGTCATGGATGATTATTATTTAAGCAAAGTAATTGATGAGAGACTAAATGATGGATCAAAACCAATTAGAGTTGATATAGATGACTTATGAAGTAAAAGACGATGAGATTATTGTTTTTGTAGTAAGTGTAGGTAAACGAGAAAATAATAAAGTATATGATGATTTAAAAGATAGGTCTTTAATTTAGTTCCATCCTCTACTTCGGTGGAATGCATACTCTAAGATATGATTCTTTCTTTAATGCAAAAATCTTAGTAAAGAAATCCAAATAGCCAAAGTGGAATCTTGTTTTTATGACCAACTTCTACATCATCGAAAGCCACAAAACTATTTTCAATATCTTTAATCTGTTCAAAGCCTTTATTTCTACCACCAATTTCAAATAGGAACTTATTATCTACTAAAAAGTCTCCTTTTTTAGGATAAGAAATATTATGAAGTAAACCAAGTGTATTTATAAAAAAAGTTTCTCTTACTGTTCCAACTTCACAATTAGCTATATTTAAAAGATTTGTATTATTAAGATAAATTTTTTCTGGCTTTTCTAATTTTGATAAGCCTTTTGATGATGATTTCATTAATAATTTAATAATACCAGCATCTTCAAGTTTAATAAAATATTCTTTTAAAGTTCTTCCATCACCAATATCAAGTTGTGTTTTTAGTTTTTCAATCACTGGAACAAAAGGAACACTTTCCATAATAATATTTAAAAGAAGTTTTAATTTTTTAATACTATTTCCATCAAGACTTGGATATACAAATAGTAAGTCGCTAGAAATTGATATATTTATATTTTGTTCTAACATATCAAAGAATATATCATCATCATTTACATTTAGAAAATATGGATAGTATCCAACTTCGCAATATCTTTTAAATAATGGCAATATTTTTTTATCTAATTTTTCTAACTTTGTTATAATATCAAAAGCTATATCTTCATGATTTTTTATAATATCATCAAGAGTAATTTTTGGTAATTCTACTCCTAAGTTTAATTCTAAAAATTCTTTAAAACTCATACCCTCCATTTTTAAAATATGAGCTCGTCTGCTTAAATCATGACTTCCTTTATTTATCTCTAATGCCGAACTACCACTTGCTATTATTTGTAGATTTGGAAAGTTGTCATATATAGTTTTTAATTCTTGTGACCAATTTGAATATTTATGTATCTCATCAAAACAAAGTAACTTACCACCTTGCATTTCAAATTGTTGAGCTATTTCATACATACTTAAATCACCAACAATAAAACTATCCATACTTACATATAGCGATTTTAATTGTGAGTGTAATTGCATATATTGAGCTATTGTAATAGTTTTACCAATACCTCTTTGACCTGTAATAATTGTAAGTCTATGTTTAATCTTATTATTTTTTATAAAATATCTTTGGTATGGTAAATCATTTCTTTGAAGAAACTTTTTTGATTCTAATAATAGTTTTGATAACATCTTTAGCTCCATTTGGTTTTATAATACTATTATAGCATATTAATATAGGGAATACAATACCTAATATTGCAATATGACATATTTTTGATTAGTTTTGAATTTTTTGGTTAGAATTTTGAAATGTCCATATTTCAAAAGATAATACAGTATAAGTGTATATTTAAATAAACTTATGATAATATATACACTATAAATGTATATAAAGGGAAAGATATGATTCATGTTAAAGCATGGGGAAAGGATATAGGACAACTTATAGAACACAAAGGGATAATGAAGTTTAAATACTCAGATACAAACAAACTTGACTTTTCCCCTATCAAAATGCCTATTGCCAATAAAAAGGTCTATGAATTTTCTCATCTTGCCTATCAGTATGGTCTTCCTGGCTTAATAAGTGACCACTTACCTGGAAGTTATGGTATGGATTATATGGATCGTTTTATGTATGAGCATTTAAAAAGAAAGCCTACTATTATGGAGAGATTACAATTTCTAGGTTCTCATACATTAGGTGCTTTAGAGTTTCATCCAGTACAAAAAACGCATGATTATAAAGATATACTAAATATATCTGAACTTTATGAGAACTCTAAAAAACTTTTAAATCCAAATTATGGAGATAGTCATAACTCAATACCAACATTAAAAACACTTATTGCAGTTTCAAACTCTGCTGGTGGAGGTGCAAGGGCTAAGGCTATGGTGGGTTTTAACTATAATGATAAAACTATAAGTCTAACTAGAAAACAAGGCGATTTTCCCAAAGGGTATCAACCTGTTATTATTAAATATGATGATGGTGATATGTCGATGTATCCAACTTTAGCTAAAAAATATAAAGAGCATTCTATTCCTACTAAATTAGAGTATGTGTATCATTTATTTGCAAAGGAATCAGGCATCATTATGAGTTCATGTGAACTATTGGAGCTTGATGGTAGAGCACATTTTCTTACCCTTCGATTTGATAGAAAAGCAAATGAAAGATTTCATATTCATTCACTATCTGGAATGATGCATTATAATCCATATGAAACTTATAATGACTATATGGATATGTTTAGAATAGCTAATAAGCTTAATCTAGCACAAGAAGAAAAAGAACAAATGGTAAAAATAATTTTGTTTAATGCAATTTTTGGAAATAGAGATGACCACACAAAGAACTTTTCATTTCTTATGAATAGTGATGGCAGATGGTCTTTTGCTCCAGCATACGACCTGACATATACATGTAATGGATACCATCAAATGTTGCTTGGTGATAAAGTTCTAAATCGAGCATCTTTTGAAGATCTAAAAAATGCTTTTGAGCCATATAATATAAGTGAGTCATTTTTAAAAGTGAATATACAAAATATGATAGAGATTAAAAATTCAAAACTCATCAAAGAGTGTGTAAACCTTAGTATCCCTAAAGAATTTGCTAATCAAATCTTAGAAGAGACAAAAATAGTAGATAAAAACTTTACTCAAGGGAATAGCTAATGAAAGAGATAGATTTTTCTTTAGCAACAACTGAAGAGATTATAAAAGAATTAGCTTCAAGAGCAAAGCGCAAACGAAAGAAAAATAGTAAACAATATGGCACACAAAAAGAATTTGCACAACATATTGGTATGAGTTTTCGTAGTTACCAAGAGTTTGAAATACGCGGAAAAATAACTCTTGAGAAGTTTATAGATGTATTAAGAGGTTTAGATGCTCTAGAAGAGAGTGAACATCTCTTAGAAGTTACAGATGAAGAGTTATTTAAAGTTATGAAGTAGTAAGATATATAATCAATAGGTAAATAAAATGATATTTTAAGATAATATAATCTTCATTAGATAGAATAAGAAAAACAATATCAAAGGGACAAGAAAATGTCGATAATCAAAAAATGTTTATTTCCAGCAGCAGGATATGGTACTAGATTTTTACCAGCTACAAAAGCTATACCAAAAGAGATGCTACCAATACTTACAAAACCACTAATTGAATATGGTGTAGAAGAGGCGATGAGCGCTGGATGTGAAACAATGGCAATAGTTACTAGTAAGTACAAAAAGTCAATAGAAGACCACTTTGATAGACATACAGATATAGAGCAAAATATAGCAGGTTCAAGTAAAGCAGAGCTTCTAGACGGAGTAAATCATATTATAGACAATTGTCAGTTTACATATACAAGACAGCTTGAGATGAAAGGTCTTGGACATGCTATACTTACAGGAAAACCTCTAATAGGAGATGAACCATTTGCAGTGATTCTTGCAGATGATCTTTGTAGTAATGAAGGTGATTCTGTTTTAACTCAAATGATGAAAGTATATGAACAACATCCAGATTGTTGTATAGTAGCAGTTGAGCAAATACCACCTCAAGATTCAAATAAATATGGTGTAATAGCTGGTGAGACAATCGCAAATGGTATCACAAGAGTTGATAATATGGTTGAAAAACCAGAGCCAGAAGACGCTCCGTCAAATTTGGCTATCATTGGTAGGTATATTTTGATACCAGAAATTTTTGATATTATTGAAACTACAGCACCAGGAAAAGGTGGAGAGATTCAGATTACAGATGCACTTCTTACACTTGCAAAACAAGGTAAAGTGTTAGCATATGAGTTTGATGGAAAAAGATTTGATTGTGGTAGTATAGATGGCTATGTAGAAGCAACAAACTATTTTTATAATTTGAATAAGAAACTTTAACTAATTTAATGTAGTTATAAGTTTCTTTTGGTAAAATTCCATCCACAAAACGAGGTTACCGAAGTTTCCTTGAAAAGTTGATACAAACTTACCTTTAATGAGAGATCATTATTAATACATGCGAGTGTGGCGGAATAGGTAGACGCGTTGGACTTAAAATCCAATTCCGGTTTCGGAGTGTCGGTTCAATTCCGACCATTCGCACCATTTAAATTGTAGAGAGTTGACAGAGTTGGTCGAATGTACCGGTTTTGAAAACCGGCGAGGGTCATACCTCCAGCGGTTCGAATCCGCTACTCTCTGCCATTTTATACTTTTTTATATTCCGGCATAGCTCAGTGGTAGAGTAGATGACTGTTAATCATTTGGTCCCTGGTTCGAATCCAGGTGCCGGAGCCACTTTTCAAAAAAATAAAATCATTAAAATTTATAAACTTACAAAACAATGACACTTTAATATTATATTGTTTAGATATAATTATATAATAAAATAAAAAGGTAAATTAATGTTCAAAAAAGTTATTCTTTTATTATTAGCTTTGAGTGCATGTGTTGTAGCACAACCTACTCAGTCACAAGCAATACAGATGATCAAATCAAATCCAGCACTACTAAATACACCACAAGCAAAAGCCGAGATGGCAAAAAGAGGTATTAGTAAGTCTCAAGTTTTACAAAAAGTAAACAATACAACAAAAGCAGAATCTAATGTAGCTGTAGAAGCTACAAATGAGATAGTTGATCAAGCTACTACTGAAACAAAATCAGCTGATGAATCAAGTGAGACAATTATTCAAACAAAAGATACTAAAATCTATTCTAATCCATTGGCTTACAAAGGCAATGCAGCAAGATTAAAAGAGATAAAATCTAATCAAAATAAAATATCTACAAAATCATTAACTAGATTTTCAAAAACTTTTTTTACAAATAAAAATAGTTTAAATAGTTCTAGTTTACCAGTACCTAGCTACTATATAATAAATAAAAATGACACTATCTCTATTTGGATTTATGGTGGTGTTAATAAAAATATTGAAGCTGTTGTAGATAACAATGGAAATATAAATATCGATACACTTGGACCTATTAAGGTGGCTGGTTTAGAATTTTTTGAAGCTTCTAAGATTTTAAAATCACAACTTTCATCTGCTTTTGGTGGTGCCAAAGTATCTGTAAATATCTCTAGTTATAGTACTATCCAAGTTACACTTACAGGTGATGTGAATGGCGCAGGTATATATAATATCGCTTCACTTTCTACTATTAAAGATTTGCTTATTGTAAGTGGTGGCGTGAAAGCAAATGGCTCTGTGAGAGATATATTTATTAAAAGAAATGGAAAGATTTTAAAATCTATCGACTTTTATGAGTTGCTAACTGGTAAAAATGATGGAGTATCTACATTACTTAGAAGTGGTGATATAATATTTGTCCCTAAGGCTAATAAAATAGTAGCTATTGATGGTGCTATTAATACTCCAGCATTATTTGAGCTAAAAGATGGAGATAATCTAGATAAGCTTATATCATACGCAGGTGGACTTAAACCAAATGCTTCAAAATCTGGTATTAAAATCCAAGGGTTTGATGCAAATGAACACAGTGTAGTATCAAGTGTAAATTTAAAAGATGCTAAATTAAAAACTTTAAATAATAGTGATAGTGTGTATGTGTATAGCATAGATGCTGTACATAAAAAGTCTATATACTTATATGGAAATGTAGTTAGACCTGGTAGTAGAGATGTGACATCTAGCTTATCATCTTTACTTAAGCATGAGATATCTGCATTTGGTTTAAAAGGTGTATTTTTGGAAAATACTCTATTTACTTATGCAATGATAAAATCAAAAAATGATGATCTTACTACTAGTGTAAGTAGATTTAATCTAGCAGAAGTTATTGCAGGAAAAAAAGATATTCAACTAAAAACAGATGATGAGATATATATATTTAATAAACTAGATAGTGAACTTAATCCTTATGTGACTATTAATGGTAGTGTTGTAGCTCAAGTTGGGGAATTTCAATATTATGATGGTTTAAATGTAGCAGATTTAATACAAATTGCTGGTGTAAAAGCGCCATATGATATGACTAAGATCAAAGTTGTAACATACAACACAGAAGATTTAATGCCACTTACAAAGATAATTAGTATTGATGATGCCAAAACTTATAAGTTAAGTGCTTATGATGAGGTTGAATTGTATGATTATTATGATTTAAATCAAATATCATTAGCTACCATTAGTGGAGAAGTTAATTTACCAAAACAGTATAATATCAATAGTGATATGACCTTAGAAGAGTTAATAATAACAGCTGGAGGTTTAACTCAAAAAGCATATAAAAAAAGTTGTGAAATCATTAGATATCATATAGTTAATGATGAGAGAGTAAAGGATATTATTAATATTTCATTGTCAAAAGCAAATAAGTTTAAACTAAAAAACTTTGATGATATTACAATAAAAACTATTCCAAACTGGAGTGATAGAAAAACTGTAACTCTTAATGGTGAAGTTAAATTTCCAGGTACTTATGTGATAGAATCAGGTGATAAACTTGCTGATGTAATTACACGAGCTGGAGGGTTTACTCAGGATGCATTTGTTTATGGATCAGTATTTACAAGAGAATCAATCAAACAGCTTCAAAAACAAAAGTTAAGAGAATCTCTATTGAGACTTAAGCAAAAAGCAGCAGCTATGAGCAGTGCTCCAAAAGAAGTAGGTCAATCAGATAGTCAAAATATGAGTGAGACTGCAAATATGATAGATAGCTTATCTAAGCAAGCTGAAGCATTACAGCCAATAGGAAGAGTAACTATAAATCTTTCAAGTGATATTGATAATTTATCAAAAAGTTCTTCAAATCTTACATTAAAAGATAAAGATACTTTATATATTCCATCGTTTAACGATACTGTCTTAGTGATGGGACAAGTTATGAATGCTACAGCTATTATCTATGATGATGATGTAGCGTCTTATCTAGAGAAAGCTGGTGGACTTACTCAACTAGCTGATGATGAAAATATTTATGTAATTCATGCAAATGGTGAAGCTCAAAAATATTCTGCTGGTATATTCTTAAGTGATAGTGTAGATGTAAAAAGTGGAGATGTAATAGTCGTACCACAAGAGTTAATCACTACTACAGGGATGCAACTTACAAAAGATATAGCTGGAATTGTGTATCAGTTTGCTATTACAGCTGCTTCACTTAAAACAGTAGGTGCATTATAATGCAACAGCAAGTAGTAAATAATACGCAATATATTGAAGAGGATGAGATAGACTTAAGGGAACTTTGGGCTACTATTATGAGATACAAATTCAAAATAGTAGCTTTCT
>JADHTT010000013.1 GCA_016784825.1 Campylobacterales bacterium | reverse complement strand
GGAACACAAGCACCATCAGTATATGATGTAACTGCGATTTTAGGCGCGGAAGAGTCAATATCAAGAATAAAGAAAGCAATAGAACTTAATTTCGGCAAAGTAGAAAACTAAATGGTAGTTTGGCATAATCCAAAATGTTCAAAATCAAGAGCTACTATAGAAGCTCTTGATATAAAAAAAGTACAATATACAATTAGAGAATATCTAAAAGATACTCCAACTAAAAATGAAATCATTGATCTTATTAAACTATTAAAAATCAAAGATCCAAGAGATATGATGAGAACAAAAGAAGATGAATATAAAGAACTTGATCTAGCTAATAAAAGTGCAGATGTACTTATTGATGCCATGGTAAGCACACCAAAGCTAATAGAACGACCAATTGCAATTAATAATGGCAAAGCAGCTATTGGTAGACCACTAGAAAATATCATAGAGATAATATAAAAGGATAAAAAATGCAATGTGAATTTCCATCAGTTAATTCAAATAAAGATGAAATCAAATCTATATTAGAAGAAACAAAAACTATAGCAATAATAGGATTGTCTCCAAAAGAAGATAAGCCAAGTAATATGGTTGCAAAGTATCTTCAAAATGCTGGATATAAAATATACCCTGTATATCCAAAGGAAGATATGATTCTTGGGGAAAAGGTGTATAGAAGCCTAGATGAAATTGGAGATCAAATTGATATGGTTGATATATTTAGAAAACCAGATGTTGTTAGTTTAGTAGTTGATCAAGCAATAGCAAAAGGTAATATTAAAACTATATGGACTCAAATTGGTATTGTAAATAATAATGCTGCTAAAAAAGCTAGAGAATCTGGTATGAAAGTAGTACAGAATCTTTGTACTAAGCTAGAGCACAAAGATTTATTTTAAGGGTAGTAGAGGTGCCCTTAATTATAATTTACAAGTAGGGTTAATATAAAGTTTCAAACTTGCAACACAACCTTGCTTGCCATCCTTACGATTTCTAATACTTATTTCTGCTCCTAAGGCATCTGCTGCACTTTTAGCTAGAAATAACCCTAGTCCTGCACCCTGTTCATTACCAACACGTTTGAATGGTGCAAAAAGATCTATAGATTCATCTATACCTATACCTTCATCTATTACATTAATTTCAATATACTTACTACTACCAAATGCATTAATATTGATATTTTTATTTCCTGGTGTAAACTTAATAGCATTCTGAACAAAATTCTGAATAATCTGATTTAATAATGTTGGCTGTATTAAAATATCAAATTTGCTCTCGTTACTCGTAAATACTAAATTTACTTCTTCTTTTTTTGCTAATAACTTATATCCATTTATTTTATGTTTTAGATAATCTATAACATCAATTTGTAATGCTTTTTCAAACTGTGCACCCTCTTGTCTACCTATATCTAGTATTGAAGTTATCATCATATTCATACCATCAATCTCTGATATATTTAGCCTCAATGTCTCTTCATATTTTTCCTGCTCTCTTGGCTTTCTGATCGTAACTTCATTTTTAAGCTTCATAACCGCAAGTGGTGTTTTTAGTTCATGTGCGGCACCTATAAATAATTCCTTTTGATATTTTACATATCCCTCTATACGCTTTGTAAGTTGGTTAATAGAATTAGCTAATGGATGAAACTCTAAAGGTAGATTTTTTAATTGTAACTGTGATAAAGCATTTTCATTCATATTTGAAAGTCTATTTGCAATCTGAATAATTGGCCTTAACATTGTTTTGGCTAATGTCATTGCATATATAATAACCATAATTAATCCACCAATACTTAAAATCAAGATATTGTTAAATATTTTATTTAACATTGCTTTTGAGCTATTGATATTTTTTCTAATTTGTATGAACTTTGTAGTATCACCTTTAAAAGGATATAAAAGCTTTGCATAATTATTTTTACCATCTTTATAAATAGTAAAATACACTTTCCGTTCCATATTTAATATTAATATGTCAACATCAACATCCCTTTTTGTAATCATATCAAATGGTATGTTCTCAAGCGTATTAGCAATAGTACTAATTGTATTAATTAGCTGAGCATCATTAATTAAAGAATCTCTAATTTCTTCCTCTAGTGTTGTTTTTGTAAAGCCATAAAAAATAAATGACATTACAACAATAAATAATGATGTAGCTATAATAAGTTGTCTAAGAAACTGTAAATATATACTTTTATACATGTTTTCTCTTTAAGTAGATTTTACTAGAGAGAATATCTCTCTAGGTGAATAAATTATTTTTCTGAAGAATCCTCATTAGTATTTGGATAACAGAATCTATATCCTCTTCTTCTAATTGTTTCAATAGTTGAAATTCCTAGTGGCTTATCCATTTTTTGTCTAATCTGATTAATCGCAACCTCAATAACATTTGGAGTAACTAATTCTGGCTCTTCCCAAATTGCGTCTAAAAGCTGTTCTTTTGATACAATTTGATCTCTATGTCTAGCTAAATGTGTTAGTACTTCAAATGGTTTACCCTTAAGCTCAACTTCCTCACCATCATAAATGATTTTCTCTTCATCTGGATTGATAGATAACTTATCAATATCAATTGTATTTGTACCACCAAATCTTAATCTAGCTTCTATTCTAGCAAGTAAAATATCAAAATCAAATGGCTTTTTAATATAATCATCAGCACCAGTTTTTAATGCTGTAATTTCACTCTCTTTATCATCTCTAGCACTAGCAACAATTACACCTGTTCTATTTCTTCTATTTTTTACCATTTTTGTAAATTCTAGTCCATCACCATCTGGTAACATCCAATCTGTAATAACTAAATCATAATTTCTAATATCTACAAAATATTCTGCATCCTTAAAATTCTCTACTGAGTCTACCTGATAACCCTCATCCACAAGAGCTTCATTTAGTGTTCTATTTAAAGTTACTTCATCTTCTACGATTAATATTCTCATTAAATCTCCATATTTTTTATACTTATATCTATTTAAGCATCTTTTAATTTTTGCGCATTATATCATAAAATCTATCTAATTTAAAGAGTTTTTAAGGTAAATTTTAAAATTTCTTTAAGAAAAGCATTTCTTAGGATATTTTAGATAAAATCAACTACTTAAATTAAAGACTTAAAAGGGATATAAATGAAAAAAATTTTCATAAATACTATTATGGCTACAGCTATAACTATCAGTAGTTCACATGCAATTGAAAAATCATATGGAAGCGTAAATGGAGAAACAATAACTACAGCAGATATTAAAATGGTAATTAGAGATGCCAGAGTGTCTTATGAATCTTTACCAAAAGAAACTCAAGAAAAAATTTTAAATCAAGTTGTAGATACAAAGTTACTAGCTCAGAATGCTTTAAAAACAGGTGTTACAAAAGAAAAATCATTTCAAGATGCTTTAAATAAATTAAAAAATGATCTAGCATTAGAATTTTGGATGCAAAAAACATCTAAAGATATCACAGTATCTGAAGATGAAATGAAAAAGTTCTATGAAAAAAATAAAGACAAGTTTACTCAAAAAGCTGTATTAAAAGCTAGACATATATTAGTTGCAACAGAACAAGAAGCCAAAGCATTAATTTCTACACTAAATAAAGCAAAAGATCTTCAAGCTGAATTTATTAAGTTAGCAAAAGAAAAGTCAACTGGACCAAGCGGTGTAAATGGTGGAGATCTTGGATGGTTTGAACCAAAACAAATGGTACCAGAATTTAGTCAAGCTGCAGGTGAACTTAAAGCTGGAACAATTACTAAAAATCCAATTAAAACGCAATTTGGTTTTCATGTAATTTATTTAGAAGATAAAAAGGCTGAAGGTATAGCTGACTATGACAATGCAAAACTTAAAATACAACAAGTTGTAGCTCAAGAGAAATTTTTAGTAAACGTAAAAAAAGTGGTTGAGAAACTTAAAAAAGATGCAAAAATTAATTTAAATAAATAAGGGTTATTATGGGTGTATTAGAAGTTGTAAATGCTGGTGTATTAACAGGTAGTGAAACTAAAAAACTATTTACATATGCAAAGGAAAATGGTTTTGCAATACCAGCTGTTAATGTGGTAAATACAGAATCTGCTAATGGTGTACTTGAAGCTGCGGCAAAAGTGAACTCACCAGTGATTATTCAATTTAGTAATGGTGGTGCACAGTTTTTTGCAGGGAAAGGTTGTCCTGCATCAAATGCATCAGTATTAGGTGCAATTAGTGGTGCTCAACATATACATACAATGGCTAAAGCTTATGGTGTACCTGTAGTTTTACATACTGACCATGCTGCTAGAAAACTACTTCCATGGATTGATGAACTTCTTGATGCAAGTGAAGCAAATTTCAAAGCAACAGGAAGACCTCTATACTCTTCACATATGTTAGACTTAAGCGAAGAACCACTTGAAGAAAATATTGGTACTTGTGTGGAATATTTCAAAAGAATGTCTCAACTAGATATGATGATCGAAATTGAACTTGGTATCACTGGTGGAGAAGAAGATGGTATTGACAATACAGATATAGACAATGCTTTACTTTATACTCAACCAGAAGAAGTAGCATACGCATATGAGAAACTAAAAGAGGTTAGTGAGAACTTTACTATTGCCGCTAGTTTTGGAAATGTTCATGGTGTATATAAGCCAGGAAATGTAGTACTAACTCCGAAAATTCTTGATAATTCTCAGAAGTTTATTGAAGAAAAGTATTCAACTGATTCTAAACCTGTTGATTTTGTATTCCATGGTGGTAGTGGAAGTACTCTTGAAGAGATTAGAGAAGCTATTACATATGGTGTGATTAAAATGAATATTGATACAGATACTCAGTGGGCATTTTGGGATGGAGTAAAAGAGTTTACAGCTAAAAACTTTGATTATATGCAAGGTCAAATTGGAAACCCAGATGGTGAAGATAAACCAAATAAGGGATACTATGATCCAAGAAAATGGCTTAGATCTGGTCAAGAAACTTTAATTAAAAGATTAGAGCTTGCATATAGTGATCTTAACTCAATTGATAAAAACTAGGGGAAATAATGTCTGAAGATTTAAATTGTAAATATGGTGAAGATGAGATCAATAACTTTAATATAGATGCGGATGAAAATTTCTGGCCAAATGAACATAAAAAGAATTATACTATAAATATTGATTTACCAGAATTTATGTGTAAATGTCCTAGAAGTGGTTATCCTGATTTTGCAACATTTAAATTATCATATTCACCAGATCAAAAAGTAATAGAGCTAAAAGCATTAAAATTATATGTAAATAGCTTTATGAATAGACATATTTCACATGAAAATTCTGCAAATGAAGTGTATGACACTCTATACAATAAACTACAACCAAAGTCTATGAAGCTAATTGCTGACTTTAATCCTAGAGGTAATGTACATACTATTATAGAGATTAATAGCGAAGATAACTAAAAAGTACAACAATGAATAGCCAAAGATTAGTAACAAGTGCTCAAGCTGCAAAAATACTAAATCTTTCTATTCAAGGTATCCATTACCGAATTAAAAATGGACAACTAAAAGCTATTAAAGAAAATGGGAAAACCCTTGTCTACCTTGATGATTCTGAAGCTACTAACCATCAAACAAATAATAATTCAATAGATAATCATAGTATTCAGCTAATAGAAGAAAAAGACAAGCAAATTAAACTGCTCAAAAAAGTTGTTAAACAAACTAGAAAGCAATATACTACTGAAATTGATAGACTAGTAGAGAATCAAGATAGAATTGTATCTGTATTTCAATCAGAAATAAACCTACTACAGTCAGCCTTTAATGAATTAAAAAACATTTATAAACTTGATCACAATACCAATTCTACTAATGAGTCATTGGAGATACTTAATATTAAAGATTTCTTTGTGCTTATGAGACAATATAACAAAACAGATACACAAATAAAGGCAATAATATTAGATAAGGTCAAAATTGGGGATAGACGATTTGTATATGATAAAAATTCTAAAAGTGTAATAATTTATAAAAGTGATTTTATAGATTTAATATAAAAAGGCTCCCTTTCAGATACCTAAACACACTATAGAGAAAAGTGCCTTGCTATGTTCCCATCCTGGGGCGTTGCTCTTCAACATAGTTGCAAAGGTCTAAAAGGAAGTGTGGAATAATAACTAAGGTTTATTTAAATTAGTATTAAGCGTTCATCCATTGTTCTATTATAGAATTTTTATCAAATAATTTTGTTTTCATTTTAGAACATTCTACAACATTTAATAACTGTTTTGCAGCTACTTCTAAGTCATCATTAATAATTAAATAATCATAATTTTGAAATTGTTGAATCTCAATTTTAGAATTCTCAATTCTTTTATTAATTACATCATTAGCATCCGTACCTCTTGATGTAAGTCTTTGATTTAGCTCTTTTAATGAAGGTGTCGTAATAAATACAGATGTAGTAATAGCATCTAATTTAGATCTTACTATATCGTGTCCTTGCACATCAATATCAAAGATAACTATCTTACTTTGAGCTAAAGCATCATTTATTGCTCTTAATGATGTACCATAGTAATTACCATGAACATTAGCCCATTCAAGAAAGTTACCTTTTTGTATATCTAACTCAAATTGTTCTTTAGATACAAAGTTATAATCAACTCCATTAGCTTCACCATCTCTAATATCTCTTGTAGTTGTTGATATAGAGAAATAATAGTTATCTATATGTTTATATACCTCTTTAAGTAAAGAGCTCTTACCGCAGCCACTAGGACCTGATATAACTAATATAGATCCTTTATTTAATAATTCATTCATTATACCTACCTCTCTTGAGTATTTAATTCTTCTATAACATTATCTATTATGTCACTTAGCTCATTAATATACTCATTATCTACTTTATCAATTATAGGTTTATCCTTATTTAAAATTGATTTTATTTCAACAATATCACTATTATTTAATATTCCACCAGTTTGTATATCACTTGATGATACAATACTCTCATCTCTATTATCAAAACTGATATCATCTATGCTAACCATATCTTCTTCTTTTTTATTTACTTCATTAAGAATAATACTATTAAGTTGTGATGGTAAAAATGGTTTTGGAATTGAAAAAGAAAAATTATTATTAATATTATTAGAAATAATACCAATTTTATTTGAATACTTTGAATAATCAATATTATTAATATTCTCAATACTATCATCTAAAATAATA
Source organism: Campylobacterales bacterium (assembly GCA_016784825.1). The sequence continues at coordinate 3,303 of JADHTT010000013.1, read as the reverse complement.
ATATCAGATTTGCTAATTAAATTAAGATCATTGATAACTACTAGTTTTAATTCTAGTTTTGATGAAATAAGTGTAAATATCTTATTTATTATATTACTATTTGTTGCTAATAATATTTTCATTATTTTAACTTCTTTAGAGTATTAGACTCAAATTTATATACATGGTCACATTCAAATGCAATATCATCTTCATGTGTAACTATAATTAAGGCTGAACTTTCATCTTTTATATATTTAAATAGATTATCCATAACAATTTTAGCAGTTTCTTTATCAAGGTTACCTGTTGGTTCATCAGCAAAAATTACTTTTGGTTTTTTAGTTAAAACCCTTGCAATTGATAGTCTTTGCTGTTGACCACCACTTAGTTCTCCAATATTTTGTTCCATAACAAAATCAATATTTAAATCATTTAACAATTTATTATTAATATCTTCGTCACTTAATATAGATGCTATTTCTAGATTCTCTCTTGCATTAAAGCCTCTAAAAAGATAATGAGATTGAAATATTATACCAAATTCATCTCTTCTAATTTTTAAGATTTCATTATCATTTAATTCATAAATATTTTTATTTTTATAGGTAACTAGACCATCATTTGGAGTTAATAAAGATGATAATATATTTAAAAATGTAGATTTACCACTACCACTTGCACCAATAATTGCTATTGATTCTTTTTTGTTTAATGTAAGATCTATATTATTAAAAAGGGGATAGTCAAAACTATGTGAAATGTGTTTTGCTTGTAGTAAAATGGTTGACTGGTCAATATTTTGTGTCATTGTTTCCATATTAACCAATCCTTTAATACTTATTGTATTATCTACCCATTTGTGCTGCAACTTCTGCAGCGAAATCTTCTTCTATTACTTCGATACCTTCACCAAGCTCGAATTTAATGTAATCAACTAATTCAATAGATGCATCACAGTCTGCAACAGCCTGTGCTATAGTCTTAGAATCATCCATTACATAAGTTTGAGATAATAATGCATGAGTTTTATCTAATTGAGTATTATCTTCAATCCATCTAGCAATTTTACCTTTAACGATATTTTCAATAATATTTTCTGGCTTACCTTGCGCAAGTAATTCATCTTTCATTTTAGATTCTGCTGTTGCAATAGCTTCATCAGTTAATTGTGATGCAGAAACGAACTCTGGAATATTTTTTTCTGGTTTACCAAGTCTATGTAACTCAATATTTTCTTTTTCAATATCAGCAATAATTGCTTTATTTTCTGATTCAACAAATTCAGAATCAAAATCAGTATAAGAAAGTACAGATGGTTTCATAGCAGCTGCATGCATACCTATAGATTTAAGTAAAGCAGTTGCTTTTTCTTTAGCTTCTGGCGCACAAGTTGCTGCTAAAATAACACCAACTTTACCATTTGTATGTACATAACCATTTACAACACCATTATTAGTTGATATTGTAGCCATTCTTCTAGCAACAATATTTTCACCAATAATTGCGATTCTACCATTTAAGTACTCTTCAAAGTTAGTACCATTAATTGTAGTTGTATTTAATTCTTCTGTTGTAGAAGAACCAGTTACTTGAATATGAGATGTGATTTCATTTTTAAGGTTAATAAAGTCATCATTTTTAGCAACAAAGTCAGTTTGAGAATTAATCTCTGCTAATGTAGCTTTTGTATTATCTTCATTAATTAAAATAGAAACTAGACCTTCAGCTGCAACATTACCAGCTTTTTTAGCCGCTTTTGCAAGTCCTGATTCTCTTAAGAATGCCATAGATTTATCTATGTCACCCTCACACTCATTAAGTGCTTTTTTACAATCACTTAAACCTGCACCAGATAATGCTCTTAGCTCTTTAATTAATTTTGGAGTTGCTCCAGCCATAATTATTTTACCTCCTCAGCTTCACCTTCAGCAACAGCTTCTGCTACTACTTCTGCTTGCTCTTCAGAAGAGATAGTTTCAACAACCTCTTCACCTTTTTCTTCTGCTAATGCTGCTTTACCTTCATTTATTGCTGCAGCCATTTCGTTACAGAATAACTGAACTGATCTAATTGCATCATCATTTCCTGGAATTGGGAAATCTACTAAATCTGGATCACAGTTAGTGTCTAGTGGAGCATATACTTTAATTCCTAATCTTCTAGCTTCTAAAATAGCGATTTTTTCTTTAACAGCATCAATTACAAACATCATATCAGGCATTTTCTTCATATCTTTAATACCACCAAGGTAAGCTTCTAGTTTAGCTTCTTTTCTTGTAAGCATTAAAGCTTCTTTTTTAGTTAGAAGATCCATTTGACCTTCTTCTCTCATCTTTCTAATAATGTCTAATTTTCTGATACCTTTTTTCATAGTATCGTGGTTTGTTAACATACCACCTAGCCATCTGTTATTTACATACGGCATACCACAATCTTCAGCAGCTTTTTTAATAGCTTCAGTAGCTTGTTTTTTAGTACCAACGAAAATCATTGTTTGACCTTCAGCTGCAGCATCTCTAACTAGAGTATACGTGTATCTAAAGTATCTTAATGTTTTTTGTAAATCAATAATATAAATATTTTTTCTTACACCGAAAATGAATTTTTTCATTTTTGGATTCCATCTTCTTGTTTGGTGTCCAAAGTGTACACCACATTCTAATAGGTCTTTCATAGTAACCATAATATTTCCTTCTTTTAGCCTTTTGGCTAGATTATTTAGGGGTTTAATTGAATATACTAATATTCACCTCTGCATCCATTCATATAATAATTACAATTAATTACTATACAACCCTTTTTAGAATTGATACATGTGAGATTCCTTTTACAAGGATTCGGATTATACCCAAGCTAAGATTAGTTTTAGCTTTAAGGATATATTAACAGTTGTTAAGTTTATTTTGGATGTAAATTTTTATATCGTTGTAGTTTATTGTTTCTTTGAAGTCATTAAAAGCAGTACCCGCAGCATTAGGATGGCCACCACCTTTTCCAATTTTTGATGCTAATAAGGCAACATCAAGCTTATTATCAGCTCTCATACTTGCTCGGCCTCGTCTTCCTACATCTATAAAAAAATCATAATCTGAATTTTCTTTTAAAAATCTATTTGCTGGAATTGATATATTACCAAGAGTATATGTTAATAAGCCTTTATGGTCTTTATATACAACCGTTAAATCTTCTTTTTGATCATCAAGCATTTTTACAAGATATTTACTACTTAGGTTATCCATAGTGTCATTATTTTCATCTAATTGTAAATACTCTTTTTTAATATGATATATCTGCTCATCTAATAGTATATGAGCATTTTCT
>JADHTT010000012.1 GCA_016784825.1 Campylobacterales bacterium | reverse complement strand
GGAAATGCAAAAATCACTATGACACTATCTACAAAGGCTTGTCCGCTTCATCAAATGATTGTACAATGGGTAGAAGAAGCTGTAATGAGAGAGTGCGAAGAAGTTGAAGTTGTTGAGGTTGAAGTTGTATGGGAACCAGCATGGGATATTACGATGGCTACACCAGAAGTTATGACAAAACTAGCAGGTAACTAAAACTACTTTGAAAGTAATATATGGGTCACTGATATTTTTCTTTTATTTTATAAAATATCCAGTAATTATATTTGTACCTATTAGTTATATTTATTTAGATTATTCAAGTAATTGGATTATGAATATATTATGGGGGATATCTTTAATATTAATTATTAAAGATTGGATATTTCCTCATACCAAACCAACAAATTGTAACAAAGGAAAAAATAAAAAATGATGAACTATCCAAAGTTTTTTGATAAAACTGAAACTATAACACTTCAAGATCAACTTGCAGGTTTTTTAGGATCTTGCGAAAATGGTATAGTAGAATTTAACTATATTGATATAGTTAAAAGTGCTGGTCACTCTTGTCCAACAGTTGCAGGTGCATATCTTATGGCACAAGAAGGTATCAAAGCACTATATGGTGATGAGATGCCACAAAGAGGTAATATATTTGTATCTTTTAAAGAAGATTCAAATGAAGGTGTAGCAGGTGTGATAGCAAATGTAATTACACAAATCACAGGAGCTACTGAAACTATGGGCTTCAAAGGGATAGGTGGTAATTTTCAACGACATGGTCTTGTGAAATTTAATGATGATATATCTTCAAGTATCAAACTACAAAGACTAGATACTGGCAAAAGTGTAGAAGTCGTTTACAATCCAAGTAGTATACCTGGTAATCCTATGCAGCAAGAGCTTATGCAAAAGATTATGCAACAAATTGCAACACCTGAAGAGAAAATATCATTTGGTAAACTTTGGCAACAAAGAGTAGAAAATATTTTTGCCAATACAAATAAAGTAATTACAATTAAGTAGCACTTTATGACAAATGAAAAATTTATAGCAGAAGTTCAAACTTTAGAGAAATTTTTCACTAGATACTGCCATGATAAAAATCATGAGCATTCTATAAAGTATCATAGGCTTACTTACAATGAAATCAATTATGATATTGATTTAGATCTATGTGATGAGTGTTATTCTTTGCTAAAATACTCTTTTGATAGACTAAATGAATGTCCACATGAGATTAAACCAAGATGTAGAAGATGCCCAAGTCCATGCTATGAAAAAAGTGAATGGAGAAAACTAGCTAAGCTAATGAGATATAGTGGTTTTCAACTTGGATTAACAAAAATTAAAAACTTATTTAAAAGGGATAAAAAATGACAGTATTAAGTTCACATATGAGAGCAGACCATAGAGCTTGTGATGACGAATTTGCAAATATGGAAAATGTAGTAGCTGAAGGTAACTGGGATAAAGCATCAGAGGTTTTTGAAAACTTTGCATCTGATCTGAATCATCATTTTGATATGGAAGAGGATGTAATGTTCCCAGCATTTGAAGCAAGAGGAGCAGGACATTGTAATCCTACACCAGTTATGATAATGGAACATACTCAAATGAGAAATGTATTAAAACAAATGCGAGAGGATATTAAATCTCAAAACAAAGATCATTTTTTTGGTCTTAGTGAAACTTTAATGATGACAATTCAACAGCATAATATGAAAGAAGAGCAAATGATGTATCCAATGATTGATGAATCATTAGCCCATGAAGGACAAATGCTTTTAGATGAAATGAAAGCTTACCCAAGAAAAGATCATAAATAATCTATGTATCAAGGCTTATCCACCGATCAAGCACCACCAATATCTGTACCATTTAGATTTTTTCTAACTGCTCCAATTTTTGGTATCTTAATTGGATTGTTAGTCTTTACTTCCTCACCCCAAACTATACTAAATCAATATTCACATACAACTATTGGTTTAGTGCATCTATTTACTCTTGGGGTATTATCTATGATAATTATAGGTGCACTTCAACAGATGCTTCCAGTCCTAGCTGGTGCAGTAATTAAAAAATCATTACTATTTGCAAATATTATCCATACATCACTAACACTTGGAACTCTTTGTTTAAGTGGAGGTTTTATATATTCACAAAAATACCTTTTAATAGCTGGTGCTATACTTTTATCCATAGCCTTTACCATGTTCTTTTTTACAATTATAAAACTTCTATTCAAAGTAAAATATCTAACATCTACAGTAAGTGCTATGAAAATATTTTCAATAGCAGGACTTATTACAGTTATATTAGGACTATATTTATCAGGTTCTCATATAGGTGATAATATTGGATCTTTACACTATATATTTGTAGATAGTCATATATTATTTGGAATTTTTGGCTTTGCTACTATTATTATTATGGGTGTTGCTTTTCAAGTGATACCTATGTTTTATGTAGCACCAGATTTACCTCAATATATACAAACTAAATTCCCTAGGATTATCTTGGGTATGCTAATACTATTTTTAATATTTTCATTACTACAACTAGATATATTTGGTATTAAAGTTGTATTTGTATTAGCTTTATCACTATTTGCTATTTATAGTATCAAATCTTTAAACAACAGAAGACGACCTGTATTTGATGTAACACTTTGGTACTGGAAGATATCTTTAATATCACTTATTTTATCTATGTGGCTTTATATATACTATAGCAATCATTTAATCTTACCAATCTTAATAGGATTTGGTTTTTTATATCCAATTTTACAAGGGATGATATATAAGATTGTCCCTTTTCTTTCATGGTTTCATCTTAATAGTAAAGGATATTTTATAATACCAACTTTACGGGAATTTATAAAAGAGGATAATATAAAAGTACAGCTTTATATATATCTAAGTAGTGTATTTTCTTTTGTCTTATCAGTATTATTAAGTGAAATATTTTTATATATTGGTGCAGGATTATTTATAGTATCAAATATACTATTATTGATAAATATTGCTGTAGCAGCAAAAAAATACCATCAAATCAGTTTAACAGATCCAATGGCGGCGTTTAAATAAAACTATCTCACAACAATCTATTTCACACCGGCCTTTTTTGTAAATCCTTGATTTACTAAAAAAAGTCAAAAAGAGCTAAAAGACTAAGCTTTAGCTAGTCTTTCTTGACGCTCTTTTTCCTGTTCTTTATATAAAGCAGCACATCCAATTGATAGTTCTCTAACTCTTAAAATATAATTTTGCCTTTGAGTTACAGAAATTGCTTTTCTTGCATCAAGTGTATTAAAGGCATGAGAAGCCATCATACATTGATCATATGCTGGTAAAGGAAGTCCTGCTTCTAGACATCTCTTGCATTCATCAAATGCATCATCAAAATGTTGAAATAACATATCAGTATTTGCTAATTCAAAATTATATTTAGAAAATTCTACCTCAGATTCAAAATGTATATCTTTATATGTAGTAGTACCATGTTCATTAGTATTCCATACAATATCAAAAATATTATCTACACCTTGAAGATACATAGCAAGTCGCTCAGTTCCATATGTTATCTCAACAGCAACTGGATCACAAGCTATTCCACCTACTTGCTGAAAGTAAGTAAACTGTGTTACTTCCATACCATCAAGCCAAACTTCCCAACCTAATCCCCAGGCTCCTAAAGTTGGTGATTCCCAATTGTCCTCAACAAATCTAATATCATGTTTAGATAAATCAAGTCCTAAATATTCTAATGATTTTAGATATAAATCTTGAATATTGTCTGGACTTGGTTTGATTAAAGCTTGAAATTGATAGTAACTTCCCAGTCTATTTGGATTTTCACCATATCTACCATCTGTAGGTCTTCTACTTGGAGCTACGTATGCTACGGACCAAGGCTTGCTATCTAAACTTCTTAATAGTGTGGCTGGATGAAATGTACCTGCCCCACTTGGAATATCATAAGGCTGTAAAATATTACAACCTTGATCTGCCCAAAACTGTTGTAGTTTTAATAAAAGTTGAGAGAAGCTAAGTGATTGATTAGCCATAATTAGATCAGTACCTCAATCTCTTTTGAATCATTTACCACTTTTTTCTCTTTAACAACTCTATCTTCTTTCATCTTTACAGCTAATTCTTTATCTGTAATTGCTAAAATTTGCATAGCTAAATAAGCAGCATTAACAGCACCAGCACGTCCTAGAGCAACAGTTGCTACAGGCATACCAGCAGGCATTTGCACAGTTGAAAGCATAGCATCCATACCATCCATTGCTCCACCTTTCATAGGTACTCCAATCACTGGTTTAGTTGTAGATGCAGCTAATGCACCAGCTAAGTGTGCAGCCATACCAGCAGCAGCAATAAATACTTTTGCACCTTTTTCCTCAGCTTGCTTAATATAATCTTTTGTTCTTTGTGGAGATCTATGTGCTGAAGATATAATTAGCTCATATTGTACACCAAATAGCTCTAGTGTATCTGAACAGTTTTTCATAATCTCATAATCTGATTTACTTCCCATAATAATTGAAACAAAATTCATTATTAATCCTTTTTATTTAATATTTTATAATTTTATCTAAGCTTCACTAATTTCCACATGAAGGAAGTTCATCTTCCCAATCTGGATTTTGAACTCTAAACATAGTCATATATGGTAAGCTAGCTGGTAATATAATTGGATTAGTATTACCACTATGGACAGATTCTAGTTCTTTTCCTACTTCAGTTATAATCTTTTTAAATTTAATATAATACTTGCCATCTTCTTTAAGTTTTATAGATCCAATCTCATTATCAACCTCTTCAATATTACTATTTAGTGGTGCAAAAATTTCAATCTCGTCACCTGGATATGTTTTATATTTACACATAAAATGTTTTTCATCGGCAATTACTAAACCGCTTACCTCAAAACTTCCTGCACTTAAAGCATAATCATGATTTTGTGTATCATTCTTCTCAAATGGCTTATGTACTAAATAAGCATCAGTAAAACCTCTATTTTTAGTAGTACTTAATTCTTTTTGGTACTTTGTTGCATCAAACTTACCATCATAAAAATCATCAATAGCCATTCTGTATGTATATGCTGTAATTGCAGCATAATATGGTGATTTTGTACGACCTTCAATTTTAATAGAATCAACTGCACCTGAAGCTAAAATTTCATCTACATGTGAAGCTAAATTCATATCTTTGGCATTGAATATATATGTACCAACACCTGGATCTTCTTCTAATCTAAATAATGTACTATGATCTTCATTTGCAGCATATAAAGTATATTCAAATCTACAATCATTCGCACATGAACCTCTATTTGGTACCCTACCCATTTGTACAGCACTCACTAAACATCTTCCACTATATGCAAAACACATAGATCCATGTACAAAAACTTCTATCTCTAAATCTGGTAACTCTTTTTTAATAGCTTCTACATCTTTTAAACTAATCTCACGAGCTGCAATAATTCTTCTTACACCCATATCATAATATACTTTTGCATCAAGGTAATTCATAACATTTGCTTGAGTAGAAAGATGAATCGGGATCCCAGGTGCTAACTCATTACATAATGCTATTACACCAGGAGTTGCTACAATTAATGCATCTGGTTGCATCGCTGCTACATTTTTAATATGCTCTTTAAGTAATTCAATTTGAGAATTAAAAGGAAAACCATTAATTGTTACATATACTTTTTTACCAATACTATGAGCATAGTCTATACCTTCTTTAAAAGTTTCAAAAGTAAACTCTTTCCCACTTCTTATACGAAGTGAGAAATGACTAACACCACCATATACTGCATCAGCACCATACGCAAATGCAATTTTTAATTTCTCAAGATTACCTGCTGGAGAAAGTAGCTCTATTTTTTTTCCCATAATATACCTATATATAATTTTGATTTATTATATCTAATTAGTTATAATAAATTGTTAATGGTTTTAATTAAGATAAGATTTATCTTCTTTAAATATACTTTCATCAATAATTCGGTAAACGAGTTAAACAAAATAAAACAAAAAAAGGAATTTAAAATGGCAACAGTAACTTTTAAACAAGACACAGTATGTAACTTAGCAGGAAATCAAATCAATGTTGGAGATGCAGCTCCAGAAGTAACAGTAGTAAATTGTAACCCAATGCTTCAAAATGAAGTAGTTGGTGGAGCACAAGAAAATGTTCAATTAGTAGTAGTAGTACCTTCATTAGATACTCCAGTATGTGATGCAGAAACTAGAAGATTCAATACAGAAGCAGCTTCAATTGAAGGTGTTACAGTAACTACTGTTTCTATGGACTTACCATTTGCAGCAGCAAAATTTTGTTCAACTGCAGGAATTGAAAACTTAAAAGTATGTTCAGATTTCAGAAATAAAGATTTTGCAAATGCATATGGTATGTTATTAGCAGATGGTCCTTTAGCAGGTGTTACAGCTAGAGCTATTTTTGTAATTGCTAGAGATGGTAATGTATGTTACAAGGAACTAGTATCTGAAATTACTGCTGAGCCTGATTACGCAGCAGCTATCGAAGCAGCTAAATCAGCTTGTTAATATAACTTTTTAACTAAAGTGTCCCAAAGGGTTACCATTTAAATGGTAGCCCTTTTTTAATGACTAATTTTTATGTAACTTTTATTTTTTATGTGTTAAAGTTCTTGTGAAATTAAAATAAATAGGAGAATACTATGGCAGTATTAATTACAGATATATGTATTAACTGTGACGCTTGTTTAGACGAGTGTCCAACAGAATCAATTGTTGATAACGACGATAACCCAACAGGTGAGGATATTTACTACGTAAATGCTGACACTTGTTCAGAGTGTATTGGTGACCATGACGAACCAGCGTGTGCTGAAGCATGTCCTACTGAAGGATGTATTGTATGGGCTAATCCAAAAACAGAAGGTGCTGTTGATGGTCAGCCATGTGTAGAAGAATAGTCTTAATTTAGATTATTATTTTATACTATCAAAGGGGTGGGGATTTTTCCTCACCCCTTTTTTATTTGTCTTTTTAAATATTTTTAGATATAATTCGCGAAATTAATTAATAAAAGGAAATAAAATGGAAAGAACTCTTTCAATTATCAAACCAGATGCAGTAGCAAAGAATGTAGTAGGTAAAATCTTAGATAGATTTGAATCAGCAGGATTAAGAGTAGCTGCAACTAAAAAAATTCACTTAAGCAAGCCAGATGCAAAAGCATTCTATGCAGTACACGCAGATAGACCTTTTTATGGTGAACTAGTTGACTTTATGGTAAGTGGACCAGTTGTAGTATCTGTACTTGAAGGTGAAGATGCAATGGCTAAAAATAGAGATTTAATGGGTGCAACTAATCCAAAAGAAGCAGCAGCTGGAACAATTAGAGCAGATTTTGCTGATTCTATTGATGCTAATGCAGTTCATGGATCAGATTCATTAGAAAATGCAGCAATTGAAATTGATTTCTTCTTTGCACAAAGAGAAATCTGTTAGTATTATTTTATGAAAGTAGAGTTTAGAAAAATACCTTTTGAGCCAAAAGCTTTCTCTTTTAGTTCAGATTCAGTAGATTTTGAAGGAACTTTTTGTAAAATATCACCAACTTTAGCAAAATTCAATGCTAAACTAAGTGGAACAACTATCGTATCATGTTATAAATGTGGAGACGATATGGATCTGAAACTAGATGAAACTATTGATTTTATAGTTTCTGATGGTATTTATTCAGATGACAAACACGAAGAAACTGTAGTAGAAGTAGATAACAATATTATAGATTTCGAAGAATTAATAAATAGCGAGATTTCATCAATTAATACAGATTTTCATATTTGTGATAACTGTAAAGACAATGATAAAATATTCGAAAAAGAACTTTAAAAGGATAATAAAATGGCAGTACCAAAGCGAAGAGTCTCACATTCAAGAGCAGCAAAAAGAAGAACACATTACAAAATTACATTAAAAAGACCAGTGAAAGACACTGATGGAACTTGGAAAATGCCTCATAATGTAAACCCAACTACTGGTGAATACAAAAGCGAAGCATAATTATGATCAAAATTGCAATTGATGCAATGGGTGGGGACAATGGTCCTGCACCTATCATAGAAGGTCTTATTTTAGCTTTAAAAAAAGACAAAACATTTACTGCAATTGCAGTTGGTAAAAAAGATGAACTTTTACCTTTAATCCCAAATAAATTTAACAATAGAATTGAAATTTTAGATACAGATGACGTGATCAGTATGTCTGATAGCGCAACTGATGCTCTAAAAAGAAAAGAATCTACAGCATATAAAGCAATAGAACTTGTTAAAAATGGTGATGCTCAAGCATATGTAAGTGCTGGTCACAGCGGAGCTTCTATGTCTCTTGCAACATTAAGAATTGGTAGAATTAAAGGTGTAAGTAGACCGGCAATTGCAACTCAAATGCCTACAGAAAAAGGTACTACCCTAGTACTTGATGTTGGAGCGAATGTTGATTGTGATGCAAATAACCTAAAAGAATTTGCAATTATGGGTCAAGTTTATGCTGAAGATGTATTACATATTGAATCTCCATTAATTGGTTTACTATCTAATGGAGAAGAGGAAAGCAAAGGAAATGAAGTTTCTAAAGAAGCTTTTAAACTTTGTGAAAACATACCTAATTTCATTGGTAATGTTGAAGGTAATGATATCTTTAACGGTACTACAGATGTTGTAGTGTGTGATGGATTTATTGGTAATATTATGCTTAAAACTGCAGAGGGTGTTGCTGATACTATTGGTAAAATTATTAAAAATAACCTAAGAAGATCACTTGTATCAATATTAGGTGCTGTTTTAATGAGAAAAGTATTCAAAACATTAAAATTAAAAGTTGATTATGCTGAATATGGTGGGGCTCCTCTATTAGGCGTAAAAGCACCAGTAATTATTGCTCATGGAAAATCAAATTCTACAGCAATGAAAAATGCAATTTTCCAAGCATTGGCAGCGGCACAATCTAATCTTAATGTAAATATTGAAGAAAATATACAACGATACAAGGCTTAATAATGTACGCTTCTTTTAAATCTATTGGTGCTTATATCCCAAAAGAGATTAGAACAAATCAATGGTTTGTAGATAGAATGGATACAAGTGATGAATGGATCACTAAAAGAACTGGTATTAGTGAGCGAAGAATTGCATCAAATGATGAAAATACATCAGATCTAGGTGTAAATGCAGCAAAGCTAGCTATTGAAAGAGCTGACATATCTATAGAAGATATTGATCTTGTAGTTTGTGCGACAATATCCCCTGATTATTTTTGTATGCCTTCAACTGCATGTCTAATTGCCGATAAATTAGGTATAAACAATGTAATGGCACTAGATATTTCTGCTGCATGTACTGGTTTTGTTTATGCAGTTCAAACAGCAAAGGCATTTATTGAATCAGGTATGAAAAAACATGTACTTATTATTGGAGCAGAAAAATTAAGTAGTATTGTGGACTATACTGATAGAACAACATGTATGCTATTTGGTGATGGAGCAGGAGCTGCAATCATTAGTGCTACTGAAGAAAAAAGTGAAGCAATTTTAGATATTCAATGTAGTGCTGATGGTGGATTAAAAGACTTACTTTTAACACCAGGTGTTGCTAGTGATGAAGCTACATTTATGCAAATGAAAGGCAATGAAACGTTTAAGATTGCAGTAAGAACTCTTACAAATGATGTAAAAGATATCATGGCAAAAAATAAACTAAATAACGATGATATTGATCTCTTTATACCTCATCAAGCAAACTATAGAATTATCAAAGCAGTTGGTGATGCACTAGGCTTTAAAGATGAACAAAAGGTAGTAACTGTAGCAAAATATGGTAATACTTCATCAGCTTCAATTCCTATGGCTATGAACGATGTATATGAATCTGGAAAACTACAACATGGCGATATGATGCTTTTAGATGCTTTTGGTGGTGGTCTTACTTGGGGATCTGCACTAATCCCATTTGCTGGTAAATAAGAAAAGAATTTAATCTATTAAATTCTTATTCTTTGCATTCATTTTAAATGTATTCAGAGATCTTTGCTGTTGATCTAACTCTTTTTCTTTTTTAATTACCATTGTTGCACTTGGATTTATAAACAATATAGACTCATCTATAATAATCTGAAAAATAGCTATATATGGAATTGTCACTACTGAACCAATATTTTCTTCACCAAAACCAGCTTCAAAGCTTATATGGTCATCATGAAGCACAATAGATTCAAATGTATAATTTGCAAATGAAAATAATGTATATTGTGAAAAATTATTTTTAATATCATCAGATAAATCTGGATTAAAACTCGTAGCATTTATATTTGCTGTAATTGAAAATGTATCAACAAGTCCAACTAATGTCATTAGCTGATCTTTTACCTGCTCTTCTTGTAGTTTTCTATATTCATTATTTTGTAAAACTTTTGTAATCATATTTCTCATCCTTTATTGTAAAATCTATAATCTCATTAAAATCAACCATTGCATTTAGTGTAGCTATTTTTTTACTTGATTTTAACATATCTACTGTAATATCTTTTTCTTTTATTTTAGCTGCATCTACTAATCTAGCTCTACAAGTTCCTTCTAAAAGTGGCAATCTTGGAGTTATCCATCCGTTTTCATAGTATATTGCTATATTAGCAATTGAAGTATCAGTTAAAAGACCGTTTTTTACAATAATAATCTCATCTTCATCATCTTTATACTCTAAAAGTTTATCCAATTCTATACGATTAATTGATTTTTTATTATAAATTATATCATCATCGTATACTAGTTTAAAATTATTAATCTTTTTTGGTACATATGAATCATAGCTTATATCTATAACACCTGTATCATCATAGATAACTTTACATTTGAGTAATTTATCACTAGGTGGATATATATATTCCTCAAGAGAAATATTAAGTCCAACTGTATTTTGGATCCTTTTTTTATGATATGAAAGATTAAAAACTTCCAAATCTTCACATTTTATAGTTTCAAAATATTTCATGGTATATATACTTTATCACACATCTCTTTATACTCGCTATCCATATCACTATCACTAGTGATACCACCACCACTTTTATATACTATACTGCCATCTTCACATTTTTGCATAAATCTAATAAGTACAAAACTATCTACACTATGACCATCAAATACCCCACAAATACCTGTAAAATATCCCCTATCATAATCTTCTATTTCATTAATAAGTTCAACTGTTTTATTTTTTGGAGTTCCAGTTATACTACCTGCTGGTAATAAAGATGTAATAATATTACCAAGATTTTCATTCCAATTAGCATCAAGATTACCTGATATTTTTGAGCTCACTTGTATTAGCTCTTTATCTCCTGCGTTAATTGTATCAGTATATCTAAACTTATCCACTTTAACATCTTTTGAGACTATATTTAGATCATTTCTC
>JADHTT010000011.1 GCA_016784825.1 Campylobacterales bacterium | reverse complement strand
GGTATGTTATTATTTGTAACATTCTCAGCTGGTGGATTCTCTGGGTATATGCTTCCATGGGGACAAATGTCTTACTGGGCTGCTGCTGTTATTACTAACCTTTTTGCTGGTGGATCACTTGAAGCTTGGGGACTTGTTGAATGGATTAGAGGTGGATTTGCAGTTAATGATGCTACACTTACAAGATTCTTCATGTTGCATGTATTCTTATTACCATTAGCTATCATTGGAGTAATTGTATTCCACTTTTATACATTAAGAATTCCACATGTTAATAATCAAGATGCAGATGATATTGATTATGATGCTGAAGCTGAAAAATATTTAGCAGGAAACAAAGCTGAAAGTAAAGTTATTCCTTTCTGGCCTGTATTCCTATCTAAAGATTTTGCTGTATTAAGTGTATTCTTAATCTTCTACTTCTTCTTAGTATTTAATAATTATAACTTTGCAATGGACCCAGTTAACTTTGATCCTGCAAATGATATGAAAACACCTGCACATATTTACCCTGAGTGGTATTTCTTATGGTCTTATGAGACACTAAGAGGTCCTTTCTTTGATATGCTTGGTATGAAAGCTGGTGATATTGGTCTTATTATCTTTGGATTAGCGCAAGTTATTTTCCTTGTATTCCCATTCTTAGATAAAGATCCAGATATATTACCTGCACATAAAAGACCTAAGTTCTTTATTTGGTTCTGGATTATGATTATAGATTTACTTGTACTTTCTGTATATGGTAAACTACCTCCAACTGGTGCAAACGCATGGGTAGGATTCTATGCAACTGCTGTATTTATCTTACTATGGGTAATGCTGCCTATTATTACTAAGATGGATGCTAAGAAAAGAGGAGCATTATAATGAGAGAAATTAAAATATTTGCTGTAGTAGCATTCTTTACGGGTGTATTATACTGGGGAGTTGAGCCATTTGCTCACTCTGCTTTACATCCACATGTTGATGCTCCAGATTACACATTTTCAGATATTGAAGATGTGAGAGCTGGAAAAACAGGTGATGTTGCTGCTGGTAAGAGCTTAATTGTTGATCAGTTCCAATGTCAATCATGTCACTCTATGACAGTTGATGGTGCACAAATTGGTGCATCTATGGATATGGGTGTAATGACTCCAGATCTTACAACTGCTGGTCTTATTTATGATGAGAAATACTTAGCTGCATTTATTGCAAATCCAGCTAAAGCTGCTCAAGTTGAACATAAGTTTGTTGATGGTGCTATGCACCCAATGACTCCATATATGTCTATGAGTGGTGGTGATGTTGCACAAGAGATTGCTGATATTGTTGCATTCTTAAAATCTATTGCACCATCTAGTATTACAAATAAAGAAGCATTTGCTGATGCTTGTCAAAGATGTCACTCTATTAAGTATGGTGATTTCTATGGTGGATCAATGGCTGCTAAAGGTGATGTAAGTGGTTATATGGGTACTACACCTCCTGATTTATCTCAACATATTAGAAGTAGATCAAAAGGTTTCTTACATGAGTTTATCAATGAACCAGGAAAGCACCTTCATGGTACTGCTATGCCTAGAGTTGGTTTAACACAAGCATCTGAAAATCAAGTTATTGCTTATATGGAAGAGGTTGGTGATAGTAAAAAGCCGCAGAGAGATGCTCTATGGCCTAAGTTCTTTGCTTACTTAGTAATCTTTGCAGTATTTGCATGGTTATGGAAAGCTAAAATCTGGAGAGAAGTTCACTAAGAACTTTTGCTCACAGATTAAAAAAAGGGTAGGCTATTTGCCTACCCTTTTTTATTTGATAAAAATAATTAAAGAAACACTAAAGGTCACCTCTAAACTAGTATTTTAGATGCTATTGTTACAGCTGCTGTCTCACTTCTTAAAATTATATTAGAATTTATACCAACAGTTTTTATATCATTAAAGTTATTAATCTCTGCTTCTGAAAAACCACCTTCACATCCAAGTACAATAGTTTCGATAGTATCCTTTGAATTGTCTATATGATTGGATGAGAAGTTAAACATATATGAGTCTGGATAGCTTTCTAAAAAACTTTGTAGACTATTGCATTGTTCAAGACTTATAATATCACTCCTACCTGATTGTTGAGATGAATTAATAAGTAGTTTCTCAAGTTTTTCTAAATTTACTTTATATTTATATTGTGAGTATTCGCAGTATATAAATGTAATTTTTGATACTCCTAGTTCATTCAAACTAGCTATTTGTTTTTCAATACTTTTGGGATCAATTACGCACCATCCAATATGAAGTTTTTTACTAGCTTGTATAATTTTTTCTTGAGAATCTATTAGTGATAGTGTAGCGTCTCTTTTGCCTATAGTATCAACTTTGTATCGATATAAGTTATTATCTTTTAGGTTTCTAAAATATAGATCTTTATGTGTATCGTGTCTTCTGACTTTAAAAAGATATTTATGAAGTTCCCCGTCTATATTTAGTGACTGTTCTCCACTGTTTATATGGTAAGTAAATTGCATAATAATTTAAGTTTTAAAATAGTTTTGCAACTATAAATGTTGTCATTAATGCAGCTAATTGCATAAATGCAATTTTTTTAGCAAATGCTCTAAATTCATCTTGTAGTTCATAATCTAAAGTTTTGATAACTCTCATTTTTTTATATCTTTTTATTTCACTTACCATAATAAATATTGTTGTAGCAATCATAAGAATAATTGTAATACTAAGATCGTGTGTAAATGCAGATACAATAATACCTGTATATGCAGCTGCTGCATTTATTGAATGGAAGAAAGGAGTCATTATTTTATAACCAGCAGCTAGCTTAAAAAAGTCCTCTTGAGTAAAGACTCTATATAGGTTTAGTGTTACAAGTGCAATTAGTACCATGATTACAAAAATATGTGTCTGGATTGATAGATTCATTACTTCCATTTAGTTTCCTACTAGTTAAATTACGCTATTATATCTAAAATAACTAAAGGATAAGGTATGGCTGTAGAACCTCTAAAAGCATTAGAACTTATTATAAATCATACAAAACAGACATCAACTGAAACTATTAAAATTGAAGATGCAAGTGGACGAATATGTGCAAAAGATGTAGAGGCAACTTTACCACTTCCTAGATTTAATAATTCAGCTATGGATGGATATGCAATTAACTTTGAAGATAGAGGTAAAACAGTTAATGTACTAGGTAAAACTTTTGCTGGTGATGTTGCTATGTTTAATCTTGAATCATTAAAAGCAGTTAAAGTAATGACAGGAGCACCAATACCATCAAATACATCTGCAGTAGTACCTCAAGAGTTTGTAACTGTTGTAGATGATAATACTATTGTATTACCAGATGATATAAAACAATTCCAGAACATGAGATATGTTGGTGAAGATATTGATATTGGTGAGAATATTATTAGAAAGCATCAGGAGTTACATTTTGGTGTTGTGTCATTATTAGCTAGTCAGGGTATAACTGATATAGAAGTTTATAGAAAACCTAGAGTTGCGATATTTGCAAGTGGTGAAGAGATTAGACCACATACTGAATCTATAGAACCACACCAGATATATAATTCAAATTCACCATCTTTAATTGCAAGATGTAAAGAGCTTGGTTGTGAAGTAGAGTTTATGGGGAGCGCAAAAGATACTGTTGAATCTTTGGTTGATCATATTAACCGATCTTTAGAGTATGATCTTATAGTTACATCTGGTGGAGTTAGTGTGGGTGATAAAGATTTTACAAAAGAAGCATTTAATAACTTTGATTTTGAAAAAATCTTTGATGGTATTATTGTAAAGCCTGGTAAACCAACAGTATTTGGTAAGATCAATGATACAATGGTATTGAATTTACCTGGAAATCCTTTTGCGTCACAAATAATATTTGAGATATTTGGTACACCATTAGTACAAAGATTAAGAGGTTCACATTGTGCGAATCATAAAATATTGCAAGCAAAATTAAAAACAAAAATCAATAATAAAAAGGGAAGAATGACACTAGTTCCTGGAAATTTTGATGGTGAATATTTTGATACTACATTAAAGAAAAAACCAGGAATGGTAAGTGTGTTAGCCCATGCAAATGCACTTTTAGCTTTAGATAGTGATGTAGAAGTATTAGAAGAGGGTTCTATGGTAAACGCTATTAAGATTTCTCATAAAGGATTTACTAGCAATAAAAAGGATTTTATCACTTATGGCTAAAATTTCTAAAAAAGCAGTATGTGTACTTAGTGGTGGGATGGATTCTACATTAGCTACTTATATAGCTAAAAATAGTGGATATGAAATTATAGCAGTACATTTTAATTATGGACAACGAACGGAACATAAAGAACTTGAAGCTTTTAGGAATATTTGTATTGAGCTTAATATTAAAGATAAATATGAGATTAATATACCATTTTTTACACAAATTGGGGCATCAGCACTGACTGATATATCTATAGATATACCAATAGGAGGTATAGAAGATGGTGTGCCTGTGACATATGTACCATTTAGAAATGGTATATTCTTATCAATTGCAACTGCAATTGCAGAAAAGCATGAGGCGCAAGCTTTATTTATAGGTGTAGTACAAGAGGATAGTAGTGGTTATCCAGATTGTACAGATAGTTTTATTGATAAAATGCAAAATGCGATGAATCAAGGGACCAAAAAGGAAACTAAATTAGAAATAATGACACCTTTAGTACATATGAGTAAAGAACAAATTGTTAAAAAGTCTATCGAGTTAAGCGTACCATTAAAATATACTTGGAGTTGTTATGCCAATGAAGATAAAGCTTGTGGAGTATGTGATAGTTGTAGATTAAGACTTAATGGATTTAAATTAGCAGGGGTTAAAGATGAAGTGGAATATATCAAAACAATTTGATTTTTGTTATGGGCATAGAGTTTGGTCACAAGAATTAAATAAAGAATATGCTTTAGATGATTGTCTTATGTGTAGACATCTTCATGGTCATCAAGGTACAATAATCGTACATTTACAAAGTGAAAAATTAGTAAATGGAATGGTGACAGATTTCAAACATTTAAACTGGTTCAAAAAATTTTTAGATGATGTAGTAGATCATAAATTTATTATAGATATTAATGATCCTTTATATTCAACACTATTACCATTATATACAAGTGAGCAAGACTTAATAGAAATGCCACAAAACTATAAGGTACCAAATATTACAAAACTTCAAAATGAACCACAGCATCTATTAGAGATGTATGAAGGATTTATCATTGTAGATTTTGTACCAACTAGTGAAAACTTAT
This sequence comes from Campylobacterales bacterium, assembly GCA_016784825.1. The sequence goes on along the minus strand of JADHTT010000011.1, from coordinate 6,526 downwards.
CAGCCTGGTTATTAAGAATTGTTCAAGAAAAAATGTTAAAAATAGATATTGAGGTATCCCACCTTGAATATTATGAAACTCCAAAAAGTAGAAGTGTGGTCTACCCATGATGCTAGAAGTTAATGAAATTTTTGGTCCAACCATTCAAGGAGAAGGGAAAAGAGTGGGTAACCCTTCTGTATTTGTGCGATTTGGAAGATGCAATATGTCTTGTCCAGGATTCGAAGTAGAATATGAGACACCAAGTGGTATGAAAAGATTTTCATGTGATAGTTATTATGCTTCAGATAGTGCTTTTTCATCTGATTGGGATAGATATGAATCATCAAAACCTTTAATTGAGAGTGTAAATAAATTATTACCTAATTATAAAGTTGATATTGTATTAACAGGTGGAGAGCCATTATTGTATTGGAGAAATATAGAGTTTCAAAAATTTATGAAGTATTATATTGATCTAGGCTACCACATTACAATTGAAACAAATGGATCAATTGATATAGACTTTCAAGAATCTTGGCAAAAAAAAATACTTTTTTCTATAAGTGTTAAGCTTAGCAATAGTGGTGAATCTATTACTAAACGGATTAATACTCAAAGCTTAACAAATATAATCAACAATACAGAGCAATCATATTTAAAGTTTGTTGTAGATAGCAAATCTTTAGCTAAAGCAAAAGAAGAAATAGATAATATATTAAAGAATATTCCAACTGTTGAGGTTTATCTAATGCCACTTGGTGATACTTCTGAAGCTATTGATAATAATAGTCTGGGAGTAATTGAGATGGCTATTGAAAATGGATATAAATATTCAGATAGGCTACATATAAGAGTTTGGAATAATAAAAGAGGAGTTTAGATGAAGTTTACAGGAACAAATGTATTAATTACAGGTGCTAGTAAAGGGATTGGTGCCAATATTGCAAAAGTGCTAGCAGGGTATGGTTTAAAAGTATGGATAAACTATAGAAGTAAGCCTGAGCTTGCAGATGCAGTAAAAGATGAAATTGAAGCTGCTGGTGGATTAGCAGCTGTGATTAAAGGTGATGTCTCAATTGAAGCAGATTGGAAAGATATGATAAAAACAATTGTAGATGCAGATGGTTCTATATCATACCTTGTAAATAATGCAGGTATTACTAAAGATAAATTAGCAATTAGAATGTCAGTTGATGATTTTGATGATGTAATAAATGCAAATTTAAAATCAGCATTTATTGGATGTAGAGATGCATTAAAAGCAATGAGTAAAAAGAAGTTTGGGGCAGTTGTAAATATATCTTCAATTGTAGGTGAGATGGGAAATCCAGGTCAAACTAATTATTCAGCTTCAAAAGGCGGAGTAAATACAATGACAAAAGCTTTTGCTAAAGAAGCAGCACCAAGAGCAATTAGATTTAATGCTATTACTCCTGGTTTTATTAGAACTGATATGACGGATGAACTTAAACAAGAAGTAAAAGATGAATACACAAGAAATATTCCATTAGGAAGATTTGGTGAAGCTAATGAAGTTGCAGATGCTGTAGCCTTTTTATTGAGTGATGGTGCGACATATATTACTGGAGAAGTATTAAAAGTAAATGGTGGACTTTATACATAATTTTAAAAATTATATGATATAATGACAACACCAATAACACAAAAAGGAAACAAAATGTTAGAAAAAGTAAAAGAAGTTGTAGTTGAACAATTAGATTGTGATCCAGCAGAAGTTAAAGAAGATTCAAAGTTTATCGAAGATTTAGGTGCAGATTCACTAGATGTAGTTGAACTAGTAATGGCTTTAGAAGAAGAGTTTGATATTGAAATTCCTGATGAAGATGCTGAAGGTATTTTAACAGTAGCTGATGCTCTTAAATATATCGAAGACAACAAGTAGTTAATACTTAATTAAGTAGGCCATGGTATACATGGCTTAGTTATGTTTGTTAAATAAATATCAAATGAGTTTGATATTTATTTAGTTTAATATAAATGAAAATCTATTAATATTTTTTAGGAGAAATAGCGTATGCAAAGAGTAGTAATAACTGGACTTGGAATGATAAATTCATTAGGTCACAATGTAGAAGAATCTTTTAAAGCTATAGTTGATGGGCAGACTGGAATAGATAAAATTACATTGTTTGATCCTAGCGAATTTTCTGCGCAAATTGCGGGAGAAGTAAAAGATTTTGATCCAGCTGCAATTTTAGGTAAAAAAGAGGCGAAAAAAGCTGATAGATTTATACAGTTAGGAATTCATGCTTCACAAGAAGCTATGGAAGATGCAGGTTTAGTTACTAACAATAAGGTTAGTGATGATATTGCTGATGATTTTGGTATTGTATCTGCTTCTGGAATTGGTGGATTACCAAATATTGAAAAAAATTCAGTAGTATGTAATACTAGAGGACCTGGAAAAATTTCTCCATTTTTTATCCCATCATCACTTGTAAATATGCTTGGTGGTTTTGTAACAATTCAACACAACCTTAAAGGACCAAATCTTTCAGTTGTAACTGCTTGTGCTGCTGGTACTCATGCTATTGGTGAAGCATACAAAACAATTGTACTAGGTGGAGCATCTAAAATGCTTGTAATTGGTGCAGAATCAGCAGTATCTGGAGCTGGAATTGGTGGATTTGCTGCAATGAAAGCACTTAGTACTAGAAATGATGATCCAAAAACTGCATCAAGACCATTTGATAAAAATAGAGATGGTTTTGTAATGGGTGAAGGTGCTGGTGCACTAGTAGTAGAAACTCTAGAATCTGCACAACAAAGAGGTGCTAAAATTTATGCTGAACTAATTGGATTTGGGGAAAGCGGTGATGCTAATCATATTACAACACCAACTCAAGATGGTCCACTTAGAGCTATGAAAGCTGCATATAAAATGGCTAAGAAAAATAATGGTGGAGAGTTGCATATAGACTATGTAAATGCGCATGGAACATCAACGCCAGTAAATGATAAAAATGAAACAGCAGCACTTAAGGCATTGTTTGAAGATGAGCAAGAGTGTCCACCTGTTACATCAACAAAAGGTCAAATTGGCCACTGTTTAGGTGCAGCTGGTGCTATTGAAGCAATTATTGCAATTAAGGCTATGGAAGATGGAATTATTCCACCAACAATTAATCAAATAGAATCTGATGAAAATTGTGATTTAGACTATGTACCAAATAAAGCAAGAGAAGCTAGCATTAATATAGTTATGTCAAACTCATTTGGATTTGGTGGTACTAACGGTGTTGTAATTATGAAAAAATTTAAGGGGTAATTATGGCCACCTATTTAGATTTTGAAGAAAATATACGGAAGATTGAAGAAGAAATAATTGTTGCAAAAACAAAAATTGATGAATATGCAGTATCTACTTTAGAAAAAAAACTTCAACAAGAAGTTGAAAAAACTTATGGAAACTTAGATGATTTTCAAAAGTTAAAGCTTGCACGTCATATTGATAGACCATATGCACTAGATTATATTAGAGCACTTTTAACAGATTCTTATGAGATACATGGCGATAGACACCTTGCTGATGATGCTGCTATACTATGTTATTTTGGTTATATTGGTGATCAAAAAGTACTTATAATTGGAGAGCAAAAGGGTAGGGGTGTAAAAAATAAGATCAAAAGAAATTTTGGTATGCCTCACCCAGAAGGGTATAGAAAAGCTTTAAGAGCTGCACAATTAGCAAATAAATTTGATATACCAATTGTTATGCTCGTAGATACTCCAGGTGCATATCCAGGTATTGGTGCAGAAGAAAGATCTCAAAGTGAAGCAATCGCAAAAAACTTATTTGAGTTTAGTGATTTAAATACGATTACATTATCAATAGTTATTGGTGAAGGTGGCTCTGGTGGTGCTCTTGCTATTGGGGTAGCTGATAAGCTTTCAATGATGAGATACAGTGTATATTCTGTAATTTCACCAGAGGGTTGTGCTGCTATTCTTTGGAGTGATCCAGCTCAAGTTGAAACTGCATCAAAAGCTCTTAAGATTACACCAACTGATCTTAAAGAGATGAAACTAATAGATGATGTTATAGATGAACCACTTATTGGTGCACATAGACAAAAGAAAGAAGCTTACAAGGCTGTTGGTGATTATATTATCAATAGTATTAATGAGTTAAAGGAGCTTCCTTTAGAAGACAGAAAAGCTAAGCGTTACGAGAAGCTTATGTCTTTAGGTAGTTTTGAATAAAATCTATGATTTTATTCAAGCTTTAATCAATAAATCTTTTAGTTAAATTTCCATAATTCTCAATTCTACGGTCTCTTAAAAATGGCCAAATACGTCTAACATCTTCACTATTTTTATGATCTATTTCACCATATAATATTGTTTCATCATTACTATTAGCTTTAGCAATAATATCACCTTGTGCATCACAAACAAATGAGTTTCCCCAAAATCTAATTCCATCTAGCTGTTTTGATCTATCCTCTTCAAAACCAACCCTATTTACACTAATTACAGGAATACCATTTGCTATCGCATGAGATTTTTGAATAGTTAACCATGAGTTTAATTGCCTAGATTTCTCATCTTCACTATCTTCATCAAACCATCCAATTGCAGTTGGATATATTAATATTTGGGCACCTTTAAGACACATTAGTCTAGCTGCTTCTGGATACCATTGATCCCAGCAAATAAGCACTCCTAGTTTTCCTACACTTGTATCAATTGGTTCAAATCCAAGATCACCTGGTGTGAAATAAAATTTTTCATAAAAACCTGGATCATCAGGTATATGCATTTTTCTATATTTGCCAGCTATAGAGCCATCTTTTTCAAACACTACTGCAATATTATGATAAAGTCCTGCTGCTCGTTTTTCAAATAAAGATGTAACAAGCACAATATTATTTTGCTTAGCAATATTTGACCAAAATTGTATATCATCATTATATCGATCTGCATAATCAAAATATTTTACATCTTCACTTTGACAGAAGTATTCATTTTGATGAAGTTCTTGAAGTACAACTAATTGGGATCCATTTAATGCTGCTTCTTTAATCATCAATATTGTTTTATTGATTGTCTCTTCTTTTGTATGATGAAATTCTTGTTGGATTAATGCAGTTTTTATAGTTGACATTTAGTAACCTTTGATTATTTTATTTTGTGACATATTTGAATTATGGTATATTATAACATTATATTTTTTAGCATAATATTTTAATAATAGATTCTGTAAGCTTGGCTCAATAGATGGAGTAAACCAAGCATTATTTGATATAGCAATCATATATGTAGTATCTAAATTCTCAAATATTTTATCCGTAGTTGCTTCATAGCATATCGCATTTCTAAATTTAAGACTTTTAATATCAAATGTAGTTGCTTGTGTTGCAATACTATAATCTTTAGCTCCATTGTAAAAACTATTATTTATCCAGTCTCGAAGTAACTGAGGTAATGGCACAGCCTCACCAAATGGCACAAGTACAACTTTATGGGCAATAGTGACTCTAGTGTCTTGAAACATATATGTAGCATTATAAAATTGTTTATTTTTGTATTCAAGTGCACCAGTAATAATTGTAATTTGCTTACTTTTATTTTTTAGGATATCCATAGTTTTAGAGTCCATATTTAGATACATTGGAAACGCTGTTTCTGGAAGGATAATAATTTTATATCCTTTGCTAATTGCATTATCAATATTCTCTAAATTTTGATTAATTATATTATTACGATTTGATTTTATCCATTTTTGATCTTGTGGGATATTATATTGTGGCATATCTATAGATATATTAGGAATTTCAATATTAGGTATATTATAATTAATTGATGCTAATAATGGAAGAAGCAAAATAAATTTTTTATAGTGAATAAATATTGCTATTGTAATTAGTATTATTGCAAGATCAATCTTCTGTATGCCAAATAAACTATTTATAAATAATAATTCCATTTTAAACCAATTAAATCCAAATGGATATATAAAGCTTAATAAAAATAATGTAGATACTCTATATATTAGGCAGTTATAAAATGCTGTAAAATAAAATAATAAACCATAAACTAAACCAATTGCAATTAAGACTAATGGTATTAGAAATATTAAGTCATAGTATATAAAGCTATAGCCAATCCACCAAAACCAAAGTATACCTATAAAGAATCCAATATAAAAAAGTGATTGCTTAGAGACAGTTAATAAAAGATATATACTAAACAATCCAATTAGACTATTGAGTAAAATATTTGAAATGCCAAAATGCTCAAGATATATACTAGATGAGAATAATATAGCAATTAAAAAACTAATTAGAATTTTTTTATAAATTATCATTTTGAATTTTATCATAAAATCTATATATAAAGTGCTTTTTAGATAAAATATCTCAAAATAACAAAGGGTGTGAACCCTATAAATAAGGATACAGACATGGACGCACAAGGCGGAAATTTATTAGGCTCATTATTACCACTTATTGTATTATTTGGAATATTTTATTTTCTAATTATTAAACCACAGCAAAAACAAGCAAAAGATCATAAAGAT
>JADHTT010000010.1 GCA_016784825.1 Campylobacterales bacterium | reverse complement strand
TTGAACATCTCTATAAGTCACTGCTGCTTTCCAATCACCTACATTTTTAGTAGCACCAAGTTCTGCACTTACATCATATCCAAAGTTATCATCAGAAGCTTGTGTATTGTATGCTAATGTTACAGCTGTTTTAAGTGGCATACCCATTACATCTTTATATTTAACTTCAGCAAAAGTTTCTAAGATTCCATAATCTTCTGAATATAAACTATTTGCATTTGTATTATTCTTAAATCCATTACTAGACTGAACAGTGTTTCCTTTTACTCCATCATATAAGTAGTATGCAGCACCTAAGTTTAACTTAGAATTATCAAGCTTTTGAGTATTTACATACTGTGCAAGGAAGATATTGATATTTTGACCATCTTTGTATCCAGTTTCTCTATTCACTCTATTAGCACCTAATCTAACCATAGTACTAGCATCTTTATATCCGTAGTTAACACCTTCTAGTCTAATGTCATTATCCCATACAAGTTGAGTTTTGATTGGTCTATAGATGTGGTGTTTACTTTTACCAACTCTAAGCCATGAGTTTTTGTCCATTGAGTATTTAACATCTGCAATATCAAGTTTTAATTCATCTACAAAGTAGTCTTGGATACTATCATCACTTTTAAAACTAACATTTCCTGATGTTGGGTTACCTTTTCCAGAAGAAACTGCAGTCTCAAGAAGCATATTATCTCCAAGAGCTAAATCTAAGTTATATCTAAATCTATATCTTTCTCTATCTGCATCACTACCTACATCTCTATCGATTACCTCTTGTCTTAATCTAAGATCACCCTTTGCTTTAACAATTTTTAAAAAACTATTTTCACTCGCTGCTGGTACAGTTGTATCTGCAAGAGATCCGCTAACTATTGAAGCAACTGCTGCTGCTGAAAGTATTATTTTCTTCATTTTATATTTTCCTTGTTTTGTTTGGTAGTGAAATTATATATTATCATAGTTACAAGATGGTTACATTTAAAGGGTACCTCTAAAATATTATAGAAAATTCAGAACCTTCATTTTCAATACTATTTATTTCTAATTTAAATTTATGTAAATCTAAAATATTTTTTACAAGTGCTAGCCCAACACCCAATGAGTTATTCCAGCCATTTGAAGATACTCGATAAAACTTATCTGTAATTTTAGAGATATCACTTTGTTTTATACCTATTCCTGTATCAATGACACTTAGAGAATCACTCTTAAGTTTGACTGTTACTGTATCTTGAGAATACTTAAGGGCATTTTCAATTAAATTTGAGATTGCTATATTTATCAATGTTTCATCTACTTTTAGATTTATATCTTGTAAGTCAACTACGATATCTCTATTTGGATATGTCACATTTAAGTCTTCAATAATCTCTCTTATTAGTTTTGAAATATCACAATTTAGAAAATTAGATGATTGTTTTTTCTCATCTAGCTTTATTGATAGTCTTAATCTATCTATCATATTTGTAAGTTTTAAAGAGTTAGATGATATTTTTTCTAAAAACTTTTCTCGTATATTTGGATTTATATCTTTATCTTCAAGTAGTGTTTGAGTATATCCATTTATCACTGCAATAGGATTTTTAAACTCATGTGAAATTGCTGAGATAATATCATCTTTTTGCCTATTTGAAAGTTTTAGCTTTGCTGTATATTTAGATTTTTGTTGATCTTTTTTTGATAGCCTTCGAGATACCAAAGTTAAAAGCTTTGTAATCTTTTTAAATTCTATAGAATATGATGACTTGATACTTGATGGCTTATTTTGATTAGTTAAATTTCGTAAATAATCTACAATATTATTTGTCTCGTCTTGCACATCTTTACTAATTTGTAATGCAATATAAAAGGCAATAGCCATAAAAACTAAAAATAATAGTCCAATTTTCAAGGATAAACCAATAAACTGCTGATTAATTAGTTCAATATCTCTTGCCATTCGTATATAGTATTCAGAACTATTAATACTATATCTTTTAGATACATACAATAACTCTTTATGTACAGTTGATGAATATCTAACAATAGAACCATATTCTTTATATTTTGACTCTATTACTTCAGCACGATTAAGATGGTTATCCATCATAGTTTTGTCTTCATTACTCTCTGCAATTACTACACCATCTTTATCTATAATAGTAATTCTATGTCCAATTAATTGTTTTAAATTATCAACTTTTCTATCTATATTATTAAAGTCTTTGATTTGCAATGAGAATATATCTATATTATTAAGAAGTCCAACTTTTGTTTGCTCAATATAGATATCTTTAATCCAAATATAAAAAATAATTCCTAATATAATAAAGATTGTTGTAAATAAAAGTAAAAACTTTCGTAAAAATATATCATGAAGCTTACGCAAAGATATATCCCTCTCCACGAACAGACTTGATATATTCTTTTGAATTATCTGGATCAATTTTTTCTTTTAATCTTTTAATAGCTACATTCACTGTTTTATGCTTTACATCAAGATAGTCTTCCCAAACATTTTCTAGTAAAGTATCACGGCTTAATACAACATCTTTATTTTTCATAAACTCTAACAATAAATCATGTTCAAGATGAGTTAATAATATCTCTTTATCCTCTATAAAAAACTTTTTATTAGAAGAGGTATATTTAATATCTTTATAAACTAAAATATCAAGCTTTTTTTTAGTTCGTCTAATTAGTGCTTTTACTCTAACTTTTAAAACATCTAGATTAAAAGGTTTAGTGATATAGTCATCACCACCTCTATCAAAGCCTTCAATCATATCTTCATCACTATCTTTAGCAGTTAAATATATTACTGGTTGGTTGTATCCTTGATCTCTAATATCTTTAATAAACATAGAACCTTCAATATTTGGTAAGTTTCTATCCATCAAGATTAAAGCAACATCTTCTTCATCTAATATATCTTGCACATTTGAAGTATCTAAACAACAAATTACATCATAACCTTCTTTTGAAAGGGTATATTCAATTAAATCTAAAATATCTTGTTCATCTTCTACTACTAAAATTGTATCCATAAAAAATTATATCCTATACTTGATGAAGATCCCCACCAACATTAGCGAATAATAAAAGTGATGCGATACTCATAGCTCTATCTGCAATCTTTTTACTCTTTCTTAGAGCTGATAACATCGTATAATATTTTTCAAATTTTTTAATCTCTTGCGCTTTTTTAAATAAATTATCTTGAATCATATCATATAAATCATCTGTTTTATTTTCAGCAATTAATACTTTATTAAATAACTCTTGAGTTTCATCTACACATTCTGTATTTATCATATCAATTGTATATTTTAAAGAATCAACTGTAGCAGTTTGCATTGGTATTGTATACTCTTTAATAGTTTTAATATCGACTTCAGTGCAAACATCAACAAAGCCTTTGATAAAAGCTCGTGTATTTGTAGCGGCTCTTAAAAGTTCATTTGTGATTTTTAAATATGAAACCATAGCTCTTAAATCTTTTGCTTCTGGTGAATGAAGTGCAAGCGTAGTTATAATTGTATTATCAATATCAGTTGTTATTTGACTTACATTCCTAATATAGGTTTTTGCTTCATTGAACTTATCATTATCACAAGTTTTAATTGATTCTAAGATTAATTTATTTGCTTGAAGTAAACCATCACCAATACTTGTAATACTTGTCTTTATCTCGTTTTGTTTTTCTTCATAATTTTTTAACATTATCCAAATCTCCCTGTAATATAATCTTCTGTTTTTTGTTTTGATGGGTTTAAGAATATTTTTTCTGTTTCATCATATTCAATTAAATCTCCCATATGAAAAAATGCTGTCATATCTGCTACTCTTCCAGCTTGTTGCATATTATGTGTAACAATAACTATCGTATAATCTTTTTTAAGTTCAAGCATAAGTGCTTCAATCTTTTCTGTAGAGATTGGATCAAGTGCTGATGTTGGCTCATCCATTAAAATAATATCAGGTTTTACAGCAATAGTTCTAGCTATACAAAGTCTTTGCTGCTGACCACCAGAAAGCCCAGTACCTGGCTCTTTTAATATATCTTTTACTTCATTCCATAGTCCAGCACTTTTTAATGACTTTTCAACTAATTTATCACACTCTTTCCCTTTTTTTACAATACCATGCATCAGTGGTGCATAAGCTACATTATCATAAATAGATTTAGGAAAAGGATTTGGTTGTTGAAAAACCATTCCAACTCTTTTTCGTACACTCACCTCATCTACATCTTTATCATAAATGTTTTGACCATCTATGATAACTTCACCTTCAATCTTAGCTGAACCAACAAGATCATTCATCCTATTTAAACATCTTAAAAATGTAGATTTACCACAACCTGAAGGTCCAATAAGTGCAGTAATTTGGTTTTTATTGATTTGTATATTTAAACCATGAAGTGCGTGTTTATTACCATACCAAAGATTTAAATCTTTTACATCTATTTTATTTTTTTTCATTATTACTATCCTCTACCATTTAACTTCAAATTTTTTTCGTAAATATACTGCTAAAGTATTAAGTGTAATTAATACTGTCAAAAGTACTAAAATTCCAGCAGCAGTTCTCTCTATATATGCAACTTCAGGCATACCAGCCCATGTAAATATCTGTGCTGGCATAACTGTAGCCGCATCCATAATACCTGTAGGGCTATCTGGAATAAAGGCAATCATACCTACAATAATTAACGGAGCAGTTTCACCCATAGCCTGTGCAAGCCCTATAATGCTTCCTGTCATAACACCTGGAAAAGCTAGTGGCAATACATGATCACGAACTACTTGAATTTTTGTTAACCCTAAACCATATCCTGCTTGTCTAATACTTGCAGGAACTGATCTTAAAGCAGCTCGTGAACTAACTATAATAATTGGTAAAGTCATAAGTGCAAGTGTAAGCCCACCTACAAGTGCTGAACTTCTTGGCATTCCAAAAAGATTAATAAATATCGCTAGTCCTAAAAGTCCAAATAAAATAGATGGTATAGCTGCAAGGTTATTTATATTTATTTCAATAATACTTGATAGTTTACTATTAGGGTCTGCAAATTCTTCAAGATAAACAGCCGTAGCAACACCAATTGGGAATGCAACAACCATCGTTACAAGTAAAGTAAGTATAGTACCAATAGCAGCACTTAAAATTCCAGAATTTTCAGCAATCTTACTATCTCCTTGAGTAAAGAAAACTGTATTAAATCTTTTTTCAACTCTATTATTTTCAATTAAAGTCTGTAATGTTTTCATATCCTTTGACTTAATTTTATAATAATAATCTTTCATATACATATCAACTTGGTCATCAGCTAAAGCCCATACTAGTTGTGTAGTGTTCATCAAACTAGGATTAGCTTGGACATCTTTAGGAATACCTCTTAACCAAGCACGACTCACTAGCTTCCCATAATTTCTATCAATAGCTTTTCTTGTGTTTTTTATAGTTTTGTCATTGTAAGTTACTTCAACTTGAATATATGTTTGTTGAAATGCACTTTTACCTTTAGCAACCATATCGCTTAAAAATATTGCTAAAAATAACAATGACAATACAAGTGAACCAATTGCGAAACTTTTAAATATTTTAGCTTTCCTATGTCTTTTTACTAAATTTGGATCATAAAATATATTTTTTGTTTTTTTATTTTTCTTAGCCATTTATATTTTCATCCTTTATAAGCTACTGCTTTTGTATTTTTCTTTGAATTTCTTAATTAACATAACTGATACTATATTTAATACTAATGTCACAGCAAAAAGAACTAAACCTAAAGCAAAAGCACTTAAGGTATCAGGTGAATCAAATTCAAAATCTCCAGTTAGTGCTGTAACTATCTGAACAGTTACTGTTGTCATATCGTCAAGTGGATTAATCGAAAATTTATTTGCATTCATACCAGCAGCCATAACAACAATCATAGTTTCCCCTAAGGCTTTTGATATACCAAGTAGCGTAGCAGAGATAATTCCTGGAAGTGCAGAAGGTAAAACAATATCTTTGATAGTTTCAGCTTTTGTCATCCCTAAACCTAAAGAAGCTTTTCTTAAATTATCAGGAACAGCTTTTATAACATCATCACTTAAACTAGAAATTACAGGAATAATCATAATCCCCATCACAACACCAGCGGCTAAAGCACTGTTAAAAGATGCATCTAATCCAAAGGTCTCGCAGATATTAACAATTGCAGGAGCAACTGTAATAGCAGCAAAAAATCCATATACAACAGTTGGTATTCCAGCTAAAATTTCTAAAAGGGGCTTTACTGTAGTTCTAACCTTATCAGAGGCATATTCACTCATATAAATAGCACTAAATAAACCTATTGGAAGTGCTACAAGTATTGCAATCGCTGTGATTATAAATGTACCTGCAAAGATTGCAGCAGCTCCAAATTTACTATTCACTGTTCCTGGAGACCATTCATGACCAGTTAAAAAGTATGTAAAGCTTTTAAGTTGAAAAAACTCTAATGCTTCAAAAAGAATTGAAAAAAGAATCCCAAAAGTAGTTAGTATAGATACAGCAGCTGCACATAGAAGAAGATATCTAATAATATTTTCTTTAATCTGTACTGATTTTTGTTTATTTTTAAAAGTAGACATCTTAACCCTTGTAATTTTAATTATTTTGGATTTTATAGTAATTTGGTTACTGTTTGGTTACAGAGTTAAAATAAGAGGATTATTATACTTTTACTTTTAATCTTTTTTTAGTATGTAAGGATGGTGAATACTTTACAGCCATAATTCTAAATATAAAAAATGCAAATATTATACCAAGTAAAAAAGTAATATCTATATAGTCTTTTTGTGGGTTTGTTGTAAGTATTATCACATCTCGTATTAAAAATATAATAAATATATCTATAGCAAATCTAAGTCTTATTTTTCTTTTCTCTATAAAGTCTGAAATCATTTTAACCACTTCAATTATTACAATAAATTCAAGCATTAAAATTATTGCTTTATAGAAAGGGATATTAAATAAGATAATAGAAATAAAGATAACTACAGATAAAAATATCTGATAGTTATCTTTTAAAAATTTAAACAATTTCACTACCTAGTGTTTTTTAGATAAATCTTCTAAAGTAAGTTTTGTTCTTTTAGATACAGAATTTCTTATAGCTTCTCTTCTTGCATCTGGTAGTGCAATTAAACCGATCTCACCTAAGATTCCATCAGTTCCTATCATATTTTCTGACATAAACATCTCAACATATTTATTCATAGCTGGTACTTTTGGAGCATGAGAATTTTTAATATAGAAGAATAAACTTCTAGAGATTGGGTACTCACCAGATGAAATTGTCGCTGGATTTGGAACTATACCATTTATCTTTGCACCTTGTACTTTATCTTCATTTTCCATTAAGAAAGAGTATCCAAAGATTCCAAATGCATCTCTATTTTTATCTAATTTAGATACGATTAAGTTGTCATTCTCACCAGATGGAACATAAACACCGTCTGTTCTAATTAACTTATATTTTTTGTAAGTTTTATTACCAGTTTTTTTGTATATATCAGTATATACAGACATTTTTTTAGTTTGACCTTTTAAGATCATATCTTCAAATGCATCTCTTGTTCCAGATGACTTTGGTGGTCCATAGATGATGATTTCTCTATTTGGTAATGAAGCATCAATATCTGACCATTTTTTGTATGGGTTAGCAATAAGTGATTTACCATCTTTAGAAGGCACCTCTTTAGCAACTGCTAATAATAATTGCTTTTTAGTTACACTAAATGGCTTATTTGATTTTGCTTGAGCAAACGCAATACCATCAAAACCAATAACAGCTTCAGTAATATCTTTTACACCATTATCAAAGCATGTTTGAAGTTCTTTTGCTTTCATTCTTCTTGAAGCATTAGTGATATCTGGAGTGTCCATACCATTTCCAGCACAGAATAATTTCATACCACCACCTGAACCAGTTGATTCAACTACTGGTGTAGGATAGTTAGTAGTAGCACCTAACTCTTCAGCAACTGCTGAAGAGAATGGATATACAGTTGAAGATCCAACGATCTTAATTTGATCTCTAGCTTGTAAAGATATAGTTAGAGCCGATGCAGCTAAAAGTGCAATAGCAGATTTTGTAAGTGTCATTTTATACTTCCTTTTTTTGTGTTAATGAAAGTATAAAATAATATTATTACCATTTGGTTACAGTTAGATTAAGACATAATACCTTTAATCATAAAGAACACACATGCACTTAGTGTAGCTGCTGCTGGTACTGTAATTACCCATGCTGCTACAATTTTTTTAACTGCATCTCTTTTTACATATTTAATCTTTTTAGCATCTTTGAATTCTTTTTTCTCATCTTTAACAATATCTTGTTTCTCTTCAATTAATTTAATTAATTCAATAATTCTTTGATACTCTTTTTTAGACTTATCTTCTTTTTTATCAAGTTTATTAAATTCATCTTCAAGTTTTTCTAACTCTTTTTTATTAGTTTTAAATTTTTCTCTTGTAATTTCAATAAATTTAGTTTCACTATTATCAAGATACTCTCTTAAGAACCCTACACCAAATACACCACCAACTGCAATATGAGTTGAAGATACAGGAAGACCTAATTGAGAAGCTATAATTACCGTAATAGCTGCTGCCATAGCAATAGAGAATGCTCTCATTTGATCAAGTTCTGTAATTTCAGATCCTACTGTTTTAATTAGTTTTGGTCCATAAAGAGCAAGACCTAAAGCAATACCTATAGCACCAACACCCATTACCCAAAGAGGAATTCCAACTTTTCCACCAAACTCACCACCAGACATAATGGCATCATTGATAGCAGCTAATGGCCCAATAGCATTTGCAACATCATTTGCACCATGTGCAAAACTTAATAATGCTGCAGCAAAAATTAATGGAATAGTAAATAAACTATTTACAGAAATTTTAGTATTCTCTAGTTTATCTGCTGCTTTTGCAATCATTGGCTTAACTGTAAAGTATATAGCTACACCAATTGCAGATCCAATAGCTAATGCTGTAGGAAAATCAATTTTTACAATTTTTTTAATACCTTTTAGCATTAGGTATGTGGCAAACGCTATTGACATAATAGCTATTAAAATAGGTACCATCTTTTTTGCATTTGTAAGCATATCTTCTTTATATATAATTTGTGTTTTTATAATATATAAGAAACCTGCAGCAATTGCACCACCTAGTACTGGAGAGATCACCCAAGAAGCAGCGATCTTACCCATAGTACCCCATGCAACAATACCAAAGCCAGCAGCAGCAATACCACCACCCATTACACCACCTACAATTGAGTGTGTAGTAGATACAGGAGCACCAATAGATGTAGCAAGATTTAGCCATACTGCAGCTGCTAACAATGCTGCTGTCATAGCCCAAATAAATATTTGTGGATTATCAATCATACCTGGATCAATAATACCTTTTTTAATAGTCTTAACAACTTCACCACCAGCAATAAGTGCACCACCAGCTTCAAAAATTGCGGCAATTACAATTGCAGCAAACATTGTCAATGCACCAGAACCAACTGCTGGGCCAACATTATTTGCAACATCATTTGCTCCAATGTTCATTGCCATATATGCACCAAATACTGCACCTATAATTAAAAATGTATTATTAGCAACTCCATCATGTGATACAGATGTCCATATAAATACTATAGCAATAAATAAAAATGCTGTTCCAAGCCTCATCATCCCATCTTTTTTTCTATTTAACGGTGAAGCCTTTTCAATTGTTCTCATTGTTTTGATATCCAAAATATAATCCTTTTTTCTTTGTCTACTATATTATTATACAACTAAAATGGTTCAAACTATCTAAACTCTAAATGTTTTTGTAGTTTTACACTGCTCTGGAAATAAACATTTTTCACAATCTGGACTAAGAGCTTTACAAATGTATCTTCCAAACAATACCATAGATTGATGAAATATATGAAGATCATCTTTAAGTTTTTTTACAAGCTGTTCTTCTGTTTTTTCTACTGTCTTTGCATCACTTAAGCCCAATCTATGTGATACTCTAAATACATGAGTATCCACAGCCATTAAATTTGCACCTGTGGCTTCTATCATAAATACATTTGCTGTTTTGTTTCCAACACCAGCTAAAGATATCAGATCTTTTGTATCGTGTGGTATTTGACTATGAAATTGTTCTTCAACACTTTGTGCCATTTTAATAATATTTTTTGCTTTATTGTTAAAAAAGCTACATGTTTTAAGTAAATCTTTTACATCTTCAAGGCTAGCAATTGCTAGCTCTTTTGAAGATGGATATTTTTCAAATAGTGCAGGTGTGATAATATTTACCCGTTTATCAGTACACTGAGCAGAAAGTATAATAGCTATTAGAAGTTCATAGTCATTTTTATATTCAAGCTCAGTAACTGCATCACTATAGTTTTCTAAAAACTTATCTTTGATAATGGCAATATCATCTTTTGTTGCTTTTTTTATGTATGCCATATTTATATACTAATCTCTACCTAATATATAATATACATTTTTATTGTCAAGTTTTTTAACTTTGACATTATATTTAGATGCAAAATGCTCAACCTCTTCATTAAATTCTTCAACAATAGCACTACTATCTTGCTCATCACATTTAATTTTAAAATAATCTACACTATTTGATATACCAACATATCCATTCATATGCTTTAATTTATCATTTAAACTAATAATATGTTTTGAAAACTTATCAAAATCTTTTGTATTATTTATTCTATCTTGAATTTGTGTAAGAATATGATCATTATTTGAGTATCCTAATTGAGAAAGTAAAACTTCTGCTGTAACATCTATGTGCATTTAAAACCTTTTTTTATTATTTTTATATAAGAAATATTTTATCTAAAGATGATAAGATTAACTTAAAGATTTAAATAAATTAAGGAAAAGATAATGAGTACACTATTTAAGCCAAAACAAGAGATGTTTAATAACCCTGCTTTTGGAAGTATGGAAGATTACAAAAAATTAGTAGATAAATTTGACAATGACTATGAAGGAACATGGGCAAGCTTTGCAGATGAGAAGATAGATTGGTTTAAAAAGTATGACACAGTACTAGATGAATCAAATGCACCATTTTATAAATGGTTTAGTGGTGGACATTTAAATGTAGCACATCAATGTGTAGATAGACATTTAGATACAAAAGCTAATAAAACTGCTATATTATTTGAAGGTGACAATGGTGATAGTGAACATATCACTTATGGTGACTTAGCTACTAGAGTAAATAAAACAGCAAATATGTTTAAAAATGAATATGGTATTACTAAAGGTGATAGAGTAGTAGTATATATGCCAATGATCCCAGAAGCTGCTGTAACAATGTTAGCTTGTGCAAAGTTAGGTGCTATTCACTCAATTGTATTTGGTGGTTTTTCTGCAGAAGCGTTAAGAGATAGAATTATAGATGCTGGTGCAAAACTTGTAGTAACAGCAGATGGAGCATATAGAAAAGGTAAACCATATATGCTAAAGCCAGTAGTAGATACAGCTTTAGAATCTGGATGTGAATGTATTGAAAATGTATGTGTAGTAAAAAGAAATAATGAAGATATCACTTGGATAGAAGGAAGAGATTCAAACTACGCAGAACTTTTTGAAAAACAATCAGATCTATGTGAGCCAGAGATGATGGAATCAGAAGATCCATTATTCTTATTATATACTTCAGGATCAACAGGAAAACCAAAAGGTGTTCAACATAGTTCAGCTGGATATATTCTATGGGCACAAATGACAATGGAATGGGTATTTGATGTAAAAGCAGATGATACTTATTGGTGTACAGCTGATATTGGTTGGATTACAGGACATACATATATTGTATATGGACCATTAGCTGCAGGTGCTACAACTGTAATGTTTGAAGGTGTTCCAACTTTCCCAGATGCTGGAAGATGTTGGCAAATGGTAGAAAAGTATAAAATCAATCAGTTCTATACTGCACCTACTGCAATTAGGTTACTTCATAAGACTGGTGAAAATGAGCCATCTAAATATGACTTATCATCATTAAGAGTACTTGGAACTGTTGGTGAGCCTAT
>JADHTT010000009.1 GCA_016784825.1 Campylobacterales bacterium | reverse complement strand
ATATAATTAATGGCAGTAGTGCCAAGTGATAAATAGCAAGAAATGTCTCAAATGTTTCTTTAATATGTGTAAAGAACAGATAGATATCAATATAGGTAATAGTCGTACCAAAATATGCTATAAAGCTAAATTGTATTAAATATAATAATTGCCAAGAGCATAAAATTAGTTTAGAATATTTTAATTTTGAAAATATAATAACTAGTATCAGAATAATTAAAAACTCAAATATATTGGGTATAAATATAAATGATAAAAAAAGTGATGCTATAAAATTTTGTAAATAAAATAATATAGCTAATAAAAGATATGGCATGTTAGTAGTTTCCTATTATAAATCAACTCCATCCCAAAACTCATTATAGTCTAAATTTGTCATAGCGTTTTCATCTTCAAGATTTTTTTCAAGAAGTTTTTGCTGTTCATCTTCAAAGTATTGCTCGAGTGCTTCATTTAACATTGTATTGTAATCTTTATTTAGAATTTGACTAAATGTGTGTAGATTTTCTATTGTATCACTTGATAGTGAAAAGTTAATATTATCATTATTCATAGAGCAATTGTACAAAAAAAGATATAATATTACAAGATAAATAGCATAAAGGATATTATATGGCAAAAGTAATCATCTTAAGTGGAGCAGGAATTAGTGCAGAATCTGGTATATCTACATTTAGAGATAGTGGAGGGCTTTGGGATAATTATGATGTAAGCATTGTTTGTAATTATGATAGTTTAGAAAAGAATGAACAACTTACTTTAGAATTTTATGATAAAAGAAGACTTGACATAAAAGACAAAAAACCAAATGATGCACATTATATTATTAACGAATTGAAAAAAAAGTATCCAAATGAAATTGCTATTATTACACAAAATGTTGATAACTTATTTGAAAAAGCAGGAATGAATAGTGATGAGCTTATTCATTTGCATGGATTTTTGCCAGAAGTTAGATGTGTAGATGAGTATTGTGGCAGAGTTTATAATATAGAATATGATTCTATTGAAAGTTGTAATGGCGGGGTATGTGATGATTGTGGTAGTAAACTACACCCAAATATAGTATTTTTTGGTGAAATGGCACCTATGTATGAGAAACTAAATGAAGAACTTAATGATTGTGAAATGTTTGTTGTTATTGGTACAAGTGGAAATGTAATTGGTGTAAATACAATTGCAAATTTTGTTGATTTCTCAATCTTAAATAATTTAGAACCAAGTGATGCTATAGAGGAAAACTTATTTTCAAAAGTTATTTATGATAATGCAAGTGTAGCAATTCATCAAATTTCAGATGATATTGAGGAGTTTTTAGACTCCTCAAATTAGTTAGTTTGAGATAAAGTTTACTATCTCTTTCTCAATGTCTTTTTTATCAATTACTGTGTCATGATTGATTTTAGCATCAAATAGGTCATGAATTGATTGTGGTATAGAAGCACCATGATTAGCTATAATATTTTCAATTGCATCTATATCTTTATAGTTATTGTTATCTTCATTAAGAGCATTTAATACTGTAGCAGAGAACTTAGTCCATTCAGCAGTAGAGTATATAACAGTCTTAATTGACTTGTCCTCTCTTAGCTCATCATATCCTTTAATACATGTAGCTGTATGTGGATCCATAAGATATCCATTGTCCGCAAATTCTTTTATAGTTTTTAATCCAAATGAATCATCACTATAAGTTGCAGCAAATATATCTTGAAGTTGTGCTAATTCTTGTGCTGTATGTTCAAAGTATCCATTTGTATTAAGTGATTCCATTAATTCTTTTGTTCTATTAGCTCCAAACATATCATATATAACTCTTTCAATATTTGATGATTTTAGGATATCCATAGCAGGAGATTTTGTTAAAATTAATTTTTTACCTCTAATATCATATTTTCCTGTAGTAAGCCAAGAAGTTAAGATATTGTTTTCATTTGAAGAAACTAGAAGTTTTTTAACTGGAAGTCCCATAAGCTTTGCATAGTAAGCACCTAAAACATTACCAAAGTTTCCACTTGGAACATTGATATATATCTCTTCACCTAATGTAATTTCATTTTGTCTTAATAGTTCTAAATAACTTTGGAAGTGGTATACAATTTGAAAAATAATTCTACCAAAGTTTACAGAGTTTGCTGCACTTAGTTTCATATTGTTTTTAGCTAGTTCGGCTTTAAAAGTATCAGAATCAAGTAGTCTTTTTAGTGCATTTTGCGCATCATCAAAATTACCATGTATACCTATTACTTTTAAGTTTGATCCATCTTCTGTAACCATTTGTAATCTTTGAACATCACTTGTTCCACCATCTGGATATAGACAAGCTACTTTAATACCATCTTTATTTTTAAATGTATTTAATGCAGCTGGCCCTGTATCACCTGAAGTTGCTGCTAATATAAGATAGTTTTCACCCATTTTTTTAGCTACAGATGAAAGAATTGATCCAAATGGTTGAAGTGCCATATCTTTAAATGCTCTTGTTGGTCCATGGTACTGTTCATTTACAAATAGATCATCTTTGATTTTAACCACTGGTGATGGGTTTTTTGGATCATCAAAGTTATCGTATAAATCCAATGCGGTATTGATGTCTTCATTGGTAATATCTATATTAAATGCTTTTAATATATCAAAAGCTAATTCTTTATAGCTTGTATTAATGTGCTTAGCTAAAAAGTTTTCATCTAAAGATGGTAGTTCTTTTGGTACATATAGTCCCCCAAAAGATGCCATTGGATTTAAAATAGCATATGAAAATTCAACTTCTTTTGGTTTAAGATTATCATTTCCTCTTGTTTCTATAAACATTAATTATTTTCCTTTTGTAAAAATTGTGTACCTACACCATCGCTTGTAAATAGTTCTAGTAAAATTGAATGTTCAACTCTACCATCAATAATATGTGCCTTTTCAACTCCGTGTTCAATAGCATCTGTACAACTTATAACTTTTGGTATCATCCCACCTGCTATTGTTCCATCTGCAATTAGAGCATCTACATCAGACTTATCTAGATCATTTAAAAGTTCACCATCTTTATTTAATACACCTTTTGTATCTGTTAAAAATAGTACCTTATTTGCTTGTAAAGCAATAGCTACTTGAGATGCTGCAATATCCGCATTGATATTAAATCCTGGGTGATTAGGTTGGGCACTATCTGCGATTGGTGCGATTACAGGGACAAATCCTTCATCAATTAGATTATTTATTACATTGGCATTAATATCTGTTACTAATCCTGTATATCCAAATTTACCATCTTCTTTTGCTATAGCCTTTATACAGCTACTATCTTTACCACTAATACCAATTGATTTTGTACCATGGTGATTTAAAAGTGATGTAAGGTTTTTATTAATCTCACCACTTAGTACCATCTCTACTACTTTCATACTATCTTCACATGTAACTCTATGTCCATCAACAAATTTTGATGGTATATCTAGTTTTTCTAGCATACTTGAAATTTTTGCTCCACCACCGTGTACTATTACTGGCTTAATACCTGTAAGTACCAATAGAGATATGTCTTGGGCAAATTTTTCTTGTAGTTCTGGAGATGTTTGAGCTGATCCACCATATTTAATTACAACTATTTTCCCTCTGAATTGTTTAATATATGGCAATGCATCAAGTAGCGTTTTTACCTTATTTTGTTTTATTTGCATATTTATTGACCTTAGTTAATGTTCTAGAAGTATATTTTTGCTATTATATCTAAAATTAACTTGAGGGACTTAAATGCTTATAGATGGATTTGGTAGAGAGGTAAACTATTTAAGAATATCTGTTACTGAAAGATGTAACTTTCGATGTCAATATTGTATGCCCGAAAAACCATTTTCGTGGGTACCAAAAGAAAATATTATGAGCTATGAAGATATGTTCAAGTTTGTAAAAGTAGCTATAGATAATGGTGTAAATAAGATTAGAATTACTGGTGGAGAACCACTTTTAAGAGAAGGTTTAGATGTATTTATTAAGATGATACATGACTATAAACCAGATATTGATCTAGCGCTTACTACAAATGGATATTTATTGCCAAGTGCCGCACAAAATCTTAAGGATGCAGGACTTAAGAGAATCAATGTATCTCTTGATAGTCTAAAGCCAGAAGTAGCACACCATGTTGCCCAAAAAGATGTATTGTCTACAGTATTAAATGGTTTAGATGCAGCTAGTAAAGCTGGATTAAAAGTTAAAATTAATTGTGTGCCAATGAAAGATGTAAATGGTGATGAGATTATTGATATCCTTGAATATTGTATGGATCGAAACTATCCCGTACGATATATTGAGTATATGGAAAATAGTTTTGCAAAATCTGATTTAAAAGGATTTAAAAGTGCTGATCTTTTGGAATTGATTGCTACAAAATATAAATTTACTAAAGTGCCAAGAAAAAACTCTTCACCAGCACAATACTATGAATTAGAAAATGGTTACCAGTTTGGTATTATTGAACCATATGGTGATGACTTTTGTGAGTCATGTAATAGAATTAGACTAACTGCAGAAGGTTTCTTGATACCATGCTTATATTTTGAAGATGCATTAAGTATCAAAGAGGCAGTAGAAAGTAATGATATTGATGGTGCGTGCAAAATATTAGATACTGTATTGGCTAATAAACCAGAAAAAAATAAATGGTCAACTAGTGAAGATGGAGAAATTTCTAGTAGAGCTTTTTATGAAACGGGAGGATGATGATTAGTCTTCTCGACTATTCTTTTCCTCAATTCCACTTAATCCAAATCTTCTAGCTAATTCTTGTTTTACTTGATCTGGTGAGATGTTTTTAGCAGCTAGTGCTACAAGGCAATGATACATTAAATCAGCACTTTCATATACAAGTTCTTCTTTGTTGTCATCCTTAAATGCAAAAGTAAATTCACCAGCTTCCTCTACAATTTTTTTAAGCATAGAGTTCTCTTTACCTTGTAAAAGTTTTGCTGTATATGATCTATTGCTATTATCATTTTTTCTGCTTTGAATTGTCTGATATAGTGATTCAATTACTCCATAAGTAGCTGTTGTATCTACTTCAATTTCACTTGTAGTGTCACCAGTTTGTAGGTTGGTAAAGAAACATGACTTTCTTCCTGTGTGGCAGGCTACACCTTCTTGATCAACTTTTAGTAAAATTGTGTCATTATCACAATCAATTGAGATTGATTTTACTTTTTGTGTGTGTCCACTGCTTTCACCTTTTTTCCATATTCTTTGTTTGCTTCTAGAAAAATAGTGAGCATAAGATGTGTCTAGTGTTAGTTGTATGGCCTCTTTATCCATATACGCAAGCATCAAAACTTCATTTGAAGTGTTATCTTGAGTAATAACAGGTACTAAACCATCTTGTTTTGTAAAATCTATCTTATTGATCATATGGATTCCTATTAATTTATACCAGCTTGTTTAGCTCTATCTTTTGTGTCAACCCAAATATTTGGAGTTGATCCACCAGGTGTTAGGAAAATTTTAGCATCTTTATTTGACTTAAGTGCTTCGTTGAATTGACCTTGAATTTTGATTTGCTCTAGGTGTAAAAGATTTGTAGTTAATGATTTAGATATTAAACTATTTGCTTTTGCTTGTGCAGCTGCTTCGATAGTTACAGCATCAGCTCTACCTTGTGCTTCAATTCTATTTGCTTCTGCATCACCAGTAGCTTTAGCAGCTCTTTTTTCAGCTTCTTGTTTTGCTCTTAGAACTTCGTATTTAACTCTTTCAGACTCTTGATTTGCAACTTGAACTTTTTCAATTTGATCTTTAATCTTTGCAGGAAGTACAATCTCTCTTAATTGTACAGACTCAACAGATACTGGTTTACCTTCAAGTGCTTCAATTTCTGCTCTAATTCCATTTTCAATTAGTACAGCAATTTCATTTCTTTTCGTAGGTAACTCTTCAGCTTTAAATCCACCAACAACATTTCTAACAATATTTCTAACTACTGGATTTACAATTTTGTCTTCCCAAGCTAGACCCCATGTAGCAATAGTTGTAGGTGCTCCATGTGCTAAAAGTTTGTATTGTACTGTCATCTCAATTGATACAGGAAGACCTCTAGCATCTAGAATATTAATTGCTGGATTAACTTTAATTCCAGAGTCAAATCCACTCATATCTTCAATTGTTTTGTAGTTAATTAACCTTACTTTTGTATCAACTGTAATTACTTTTTGAATTACAGGGATATATAGGTGGAAACCTGGTTGTAAAGGTTCAGTTTCATATTTACCAGTAGTTACTTTGATACCTACTTGTCCTGATTCAATAATTACAAATGGTTTTGCCATTACAAGTAGCACAACAATAGCAATAATTACATATGCCATACCACCCATTTTACCTAGTTTATTAAAAAATTCAGGTGGCTCAAATGGTGGCTCATAGTTTCCACCACCTCCAGTGTTGTTTCCAGAGTTGTTATTGTTGTTTGACTTGTTATTTTGTCTATTTTTAAAATAATCGTTATCGATTGGCATCTATTTTTTCCTTATGCTTTTATGATTTAGTTAATATACGTTAAATCTTTTAAATATTTCTCATTTTTACCAGCTACTACATCAAAATAAGCAGTTTGTAATTTTTCAGTAATAGGTCCTCTTGACCCGCATCCAATTTTTCTTGCATCAACATCTTTGATTGGTGTTATTTCTGCAGCTGTTCCCGTTAAGAAACACTCACTACAGACATATACTTCTTCTCTAGTGATTCTTCTTCTAACCACTTCAATACCCATATCTTGTGCTAAATCTATTACGGTTGCTTGAGTAATTGATTTTAATGAATTATCATTTGGTGGAGTTACTAGTTTTCCATCTTCGTACATGAAAAAACATGCACCACTAGCTTCTGCAATATATCCTTGATCATCTCGCATTAGAGCTTCGTCATATCCAGCTTCAACAGCTTCATATTTAGCCATTTGAGAGTTTAGGTAGTTTGCAACAGCTTTGGCTTTACCCATTCCTGAAGTGTTACCACCTCTAGTCATAGAAGCAATTTTTAATCTAATACCATTTTTAAGACCATCTTCTCCAAGATATGCTCCCCATTCCCATGCAGAAATTGAAACATTAACTGGACAATCTTTATGATAAAGTCCCATCACACCATAACCTAAATAAACAAGTGGTCTTATGTAAGCACCATCAAATAGTTCATTTTCTTGAAGTAATTTGATTTGAGCAGCATTTAGCTCTTCTACAGCATAAGGGACATCCATAAGTGTCATTTTTGAAGAATCTAATAGTCTTTGAGTATGCTCTTGTAATTTAAATATAGCACATCTGCCATCATGGGTTTTGTATGCTTTTGTACCTTCTATCGCACCATTACCATAGTGTAACGTATGAGTTAATATGTGAACCTTTGCATCATCCCAAGGAGTTAGCTTGCCATCCATCCAAATATATTTTGATTTATTCATTGTGAAATATCCTATCATGTTGTGTATAGACGTGATGTTATCTAAATTTTGTTTATGATATACTAAAGTACTAAAATCAATAGAAAGAGTATAAAATGATAGCAAATATATTTTTTGGAAATGAAGAGGTATCAAGAGATAATCTTGAAAGTAGGGTAAACCCATATACCAATAAGGTGGTTTCACAATATCCACTTTGTACAAAAGAAGATACTATAAAAGCGTTAGAAATTGCAAAACAAGCAAGTATTGCTACAAAAGCATCTACATTATCGCAGCGAATAAATTGGATTAAGGATGTTGTTAAAAGTTTAACAAAAAATAAAGAGGATATGGCTAGGACATTATGTGACGAGGTTGGAAAGCCAATTACATATGCTAGAATTGAAGTTGATAGATGTATAGAAACTTTAAAGCTTAGTAATATTGCTATGGTTAATGCACATGGACAGACAATAGCTACTGATGCTATGCCAAGTGGTAAAAAAACAAATGCATACTGGTTTAGAGAACCAGTTGGAGTTGTAGCTTGTATTACACCATTTAACTTTCCTTTAAATCTTGTAGCACATAAAGTAGCACCGGCTATAGTGTCAGGTAATGCGGTTGTATTAAAGCCTACACCGGAGGCTCCATTAACTGCATACAAGTTTATTAAGATGTTTGTAGAAAGTGAATATGCAATCAAAGATGCTGTTAGTATTGTGTATGGAGATGTAGAAGTTGGAAGTACTTTAGTAGAATCTATGATACCTAGAGTACTATCGTTTACGGGATCTGTGCCTGTTGGTAACATTATTATAAAATCTGCAGGGATAAAAAAAGTAGCACTTGAACTTGGTGGGAATGCTGCAACATTTATTGATGATACTGCAGATATTCAACTAGCTGCACAAAGATGTGCATTTGGTGCATTTGTTAATAGTGGACAAGTTTGTATATCACTACAAAGAATATATGTATCTGCTGCGATTTATGATGAGTTTGCTGCTGCTATGAAGTGTGAAACTGAAAAATTAGTAGTTGGTTCGCCATATGAAGATGATACATTTATAGGTCCACTAATAGATCAAGAATCACTTGATCGTGCTAAATCGTGGGTGAAGAGTGCTATTGAAGAGGGTGCTAAATGTATAGCTGGAAACAAAGCTGAAGGTATGAACTTTTATCCTACAGTTATGACAGACGTTACAGATGATATGAAAATTGTATGTGAAGAGGTATTTGCACCAATAGTATCTCTTGTAAAAGTTGAAAATTATGATGAAGCAATTGTAAAGATGAATAATTCGCCTTATGGTTTACAGTTTTCTATATTTACAAATAATCTAAAACAAACACAGCAGTTTATTAGCGATGCCCATTGTGGTGGAGTTGTTATTAATGATATCCCAACACTACGATTTGATATTCAGCCATATGGTGGAACAAAGTTAAGTGGTGTAGGGAAAGAGGGACCATCTTTCGCAATAGAAGAGTTTACTGAGATTAAGTCTGTAGTTATTTGTTAGCGTAGAGGTGCCCTAAAGTAAAATTAAAGTTGCTAAGCCTAAAAAGCTAAAAAATCCAACAACATCAGTGATTGTTGTTAATAACACCGTGCTTCCAATAGCTGGATCGATTCCAGCTTTTTGAAGCGCCAAGGGTATAACTGCCCCAAAAAAACCAGCCCCTAAAAGATTGACAATCATGGACATAGCTATAACTACACCCAATAGTGGCATTGAAAACCATAAGTAAGCAATAATTCCAATGATAATAGCAAATAATAAGCCATTTGCTAAAGATATTATAACCTCTTTATAAATTGTTTTTCTAGCATCATCTTTGTCTATATCCCCTAGTGCCATTTGCCGAACGGTAACTGTTAAAGTTTGTGTTCCTGCATTTCCACCCATTGAAGCAACGATAGGCATAAGAATAGCTAATGCAACAAGTGATTGTATTGTAGCATCAAAAAAACCAATAACAACAGAAGCAGCAATGGCAGTAATGAGATTTATCCCCAACCAAAAAGCTCTACCTTTCCCTATTTCGTAGATACTTTCTTCAAGTTCAGCTTCATCATTAACACCAGCCATGTTATAGATTTGTTCTGTTGCACTTTCTTGAATAATATCATAAACATCATCTGAAGTGATTCTTCCTATAAGTTTATTTTTGTCATCTAGAACAGGGATACTTGTAAGGTTGTAGTTTGTAACCATATCAACTACTTCTTTTATGCTCGCTTGGTGAGAAATATTATAGGTGCGAAACTTTTCACTTGGAATATCTGTAAACCTTAATCCATGTTCAAAAATGATAAGTTCCTCTAAACCAACACTTCCTTTATAAATTCCATTCATATCTGTGATATGACAATGCCAAATATTATCTACTTTCCCACCTTCTTTTAGTAGCTTTAATCTTTTAATTGCATCACCGATTTTTTCATTTTTATTAGCTTTAAAAAGTTCTGATTGCATATAAGAACCAGCTGCATCATCATTATAGGAGATAAGTTGTTCTAACAACTCTTTATCTTCATCATCAAAGCTTTCAAGGATAGTTTGGGCTACATCTTCATGATCTTCACTAATATTTTGAATAAAATCAGCAGCATCATCTGTGTCCATATTTGAAGCAATAGCTACAAGTTTTTTTGTACTAATATACTCACTGATCTCTTCGTGTACATAATCAGGCATCTCAGAAAGAACTTCAGCAAGTAAACTACTTGGAACTTTTTTTAAAAATTTTGAGTATTCATCTTCATCTAAATCACGAAGTTTAAGAAGCTGTTCTGCCATATCATAAGGGTGGACAGTACTGTTTTCTTCTTTGTATTCATCTATCTCAATTTGCAGTTGATTTTCTAATTCTTGTACTAATTCAATATTTTTTTCATTCATACTATTTGCATTTCCCTTACTCTTAATTCCGCGCGTATTATATTGAAATCTACCAAAAGATTTGACTAATTTCCATCAGCTTTGCGTTTCTCTTCACGAAGTTTATCTTTCTTACTTTTTCTCTTGCCTTTTACTGGTGCTTTACCTTTTGCTTTGATAGGTGAAGCTCCAGTTAATTCAAAGCCTTGTATTTGTTCTTTGTTTAGATCGATATCACATCTTTTTTCAATTAGTTTAAAATGTTCATTCTCTTCATGGTTAATAAATGAAATAGCAATACCATCTTTGCCAGCTCGACCAGTACGACCGATTCTATGTACATAATCAGCAGGTGATCTTGGTAAATCATAGTTAATTACACATGATATATTATCAATATCTATCCCCCTAGATAAAAGGTCTGTAACAAATAGTATACGGATCTTTTTAGATTTAAATTCATCTAAAGTAAGATTTCTTTCCTCTTGATCTAGTTTGCCATGTAGTGATTGTGCTGGGTAACCATCTCTTATAAACTTATTTGCCAAGTTATCTGCTGCTCTAGCACTCATCATAAAAATTAGAACTTGTTCAAATTTTTCAACTTTTAAAAGATGTTTTAGAAGAGATCTTTTATTTTCGCTATTTACTCTTATGGCTCTTTGATGAATAGTGTCTACCGTTTGTGATTCCTCTTCAAAAGTAACCTCAATAGGATTATCGCTTATCTTGGATGCTATATCTAAAACCTTTGGTGGATATGTAGCTGAAAATAATAGATTTTGCCTTTTAGATGGAATAGACTCTAAAATTAAATCTAATTGCTCATGGAATCCAAGATCTAGCATTTTATCTGCTTCATCTACTACTAGATATTTTAGCTTTTCAAAGTTAGTTTGCTTTTTACTTAAGACATCTATAAATCTTCCAGGGGTAGCCACTAAAATATCACATCCTTGTTGGATTGATGAAATTTGGTCTCCTAAACTTTCTCCCCCAATAAGTGTAATTACTTTTGGTATTTTTTCTAAGTATAAAGAAAAAGAGTTAAAATAATTTGATATTTGTAGAGCTAATTCCCTTGTAGGAGTAAGTACAAGTACTTTTATTTTAGCTTTGCCTGCACTTGGGTTATGTGAAATATATTCTAAAATAGGTAATACAAAACTAGCACTTTTCCCACTTCCTGTTTGAGCTTTTGCTAATATATCTTTTTTTTCAAGAACAAGAGGAATAACCTGTTCTTGAATTGTAGTTGGGTTTATATAGCCATTTTGTGTAATAGCTTTTAAAATAGGAGTTGAAAGTTTAAGTTTTGAGAATGACATATAATTCCTTTATGGAGTTATTATAGCTTATTCACCAGATATTAACAAGAAATTAAATAAAATAACTCTATATGAAGAATAAAATATTAAAAATAATTAAACAAAGACCATTGATTATAGATGGTGCAATGGGTACGCAGCTACAAAATGCCAATATTCCAAAAGAAGCTTGGCTTGATGATAAAGGTATTGATCAAGAGGGCTGTAATGAACTTCTAAATGATACTGCTTGGGAAGTTTTAAATGAAATTCATGATGCATACGCCAAAAGTGGTGCTGATATGATTAAAACAAATACATTTGGTACAATGCCTTGGGTATTAGATGAATATGATATGGGACATAGAGCTTTTGAATTATCACAAAAAGGTGCACAGATTGTACGAGATGTTTGTGATAAATATTCTACACCCCAAAAGCCTAGATTTGTATTAGGATCAATAGGACCAGGAACAAAGCTACCATCTTTAGGACATATAACTTATGATGAGATGTATGATGGCTATAAG
>JADHTT010000008.1 GCA_016784825.1 Campylobacterales bacterium | reverse complement strand
ACTTACTTTATCGCATCCAACATTTAATAGTTTATAGATATCTTCAAGTGTTCTTATCCCTCCACCAACAGTAAGTGGAATAAATACCTCACGAGCAACTTTTTGTACAACATCAACGATAGTATCTCTACCTTCATGTGATGCACCAATGTCCAAGAATGTAATTTCATCGGCACCTTCTTGATTATATCGCTTTGCAACCTCAACTGGATCACCAGCATCACGTAGCCCAACAAAGTTAATACCCTTTACAACTCTTCCATTATCTACATCAAGACATGGTATAATTCTTTTAGCAAAATAGCTCAATCTTATTACCTTTAAATTGTATATTAGTTATCATCTTACCTAAATATAAGTTAAAATTTGATAGACTTATACTAATTATGGCAGAAGTAAAAGCAAAAAAACAGTTTGGACAAAACTTTCTAAAAGATTTGTCAGTATTGGCAAAAATCATCGAAGCGATGCCCAACAATAAGTCACATATTGTTGAGATTGGGCCTGGCTTAGGTGATTTGACTGAAAAATTAGTCAAGTACAAAGAGGTTACTGCCTATGAGGTGGATAGGGATCTATTCGCTATATTAGGTAAGAAATTTCATGAGGAGTGTGAGTCAAAACAACTTCAAATAATCCTTGGGGATGTATTAGAAGCTTGGGAAAAGGGCTCATTGTTTGGTAGTAGGTATGATTTAATTGCAAACCTACCATACTATATTGCAACAAATATTATTTTAAAAGCATTCGATGATAAGAATTGTGAGCATATCATCGTTATGGTACAAAAAGAGGTTGCTGATAAGTTTGTAGCTGAAGCTAAATCTAAAGAGTTTTCATCTTTAGGTGTAATTACTTCACTTTTATCAGTTGAATCTAGAATATTGGTGACTGTACCACCGGAATCATTTGATCCGCCACCAAAGGTTGACTCTGCTGTTATATATATCAAAAAAGATATGACAGCATCAATAGATGATGAATTTAAAAAGTTTTTAAAAGCTTCATTTATTCAACCAAGAAAAAAGCTTTCTAAAAATCTATTATCTAGATATGATAAAGAGACTATTAAGAGCATTTTTGAAGAGCTAGAAATAAAAGACAATGCAAGACCACATGAAATAGATGCTACTTTGTACGACCTTATTTATAAAAGGATACAAAATAATGGAAGAGCAAAAGACAACAACTAATCAAGTTGAAAATAAAGAAAAACCAAAAGGGCCAAAAAAGCCACAAAATTCTGCTGACAAAAAAAGCAATAAACCACAGAGAAAGGTCCCTACGTCTGGGTATGGATGGAATAATGATCTTCTAAAAGCATTTGAAACTAATGAAAAGATTCAAAAGGACAGGCTAAACCCACATAATAAATTAAATCTAAAAACAAATGCCAATGTTAAAATTACACCACTTGGTGGTTTAGGTGAAATTGGTGGAAATATGATGATTATGGAAACTGACAAATCTGCAATAATTATCGATGTTGGTATGAGCTTCCCTGATGAAACGATGCATGGGGTAGATATTTTAATCCCAGACTTTACATATTTAAGATCAATTAGAAATAAAATTTCTGGTGTATTAATTACACATGGTCATGAGGATCACATTGGTGCTATGCCATATCTATTTAGGGAGATGCAATTCCCTATATATGGAACATCTTTACCTTTAGAGATGATTGGATCAAAATTCGATGAGCATAAAATGAGAGAGCATAAAAGCTATTTTAGAGCAATTGAAAAAAGAAAACCAATTAAAATAGGTGACTTTGAAGTTGAATGGATGCATATTACACACTCTATTATTGATTGTAGTGCTTTAGCAATTACAACTGAAGCTGGAACAATTATTCATACTGGTGACTTTAAAATAGATCATACTCCAATGGATGACTACCCTACAGATTTTCATAGATTAGCATATTATGGTGAAAAAGGAGTTCTAGCACTTCTAAGTGACTCGACAAACTCTCACTCACCAGGATTTACAAAATCAGAGAAGACAGTAGGCCCTACATTTAATAAACTATTTGCAAATGCACAGGGTAGGGTAATTATGTCTACATTTAGTTCAAATATACATAGAGTAGCACAAGCTATTGAGCACGGACTTAAGTTTGGTAGAAAAATATGTGTTATTGGTAGATCAATGGAGAAAAACCTTGATATTGCTATGAGACTAGGTTATATAAATTTTCCAAAAGATCAATTTATTGAAGCACATGAGGTAAATAAATATCCAGATAAAGATGTTTTAATCGTAACAACTGGTTCTCAAGGTGAACCAATGAGTGCACTATTTAGAATGTCAATTCATGAGCATAGACATATTAAAATTAAGCCAGGTGATCAGATTATCTTATCAGCTCGTGCTATTCCTGGAAATGAAGGTGGAGTATCAGAGATTATTAACCATCTTATGAAAGCAGGGGCATCTGTAGCTTATCAAGATCAAGCAGATATTCATGTTTCTGGACATGCAGGGCAAGAGGAACAAAAGCTTATGATTAGAATGTGTAAGCCTAAATTCTTCCTTCCTATACATGGTGAGTATAATCATGCTGTAAGACATGGTAAGACAGGTGTATCTTGTGGTGTATTAGAAAGAAATGTATATATTATGAGTGATGGTGAGCAAGTAGAAATAGCACCAAAATATATGAAAAAAATAAAATCTGTTAAAACTGGTAAAGTATATATTGATAACCAAAGAAATAATAAAATCTCAAATGATGTAGTTATTGATAGACAAACTATGGCAAATGATGGTGTAGTTCTAATTGTGGCACAAATTAGCGAAAATGAGAGAAAGCTTGTGTCTCCAGCTAAAATAAGTACATTTGGTTTAACTGGCGGTAAAGGTGAAAAGTTCCTAATTGCAGAATTGGAGGATATTTTAGCGCACTATTTAGATAATATAAATCCAGGTATATTAAAGAATAATAAAGTACTTGAAGATGAGTTAAGAAAAGTAGTTAGAAAGCATTGTGTAAGAAAATATAGAAAATACCCAATGATTGTACCTACGTTGTTTGTGCAGTAGTTTAAAGTAAATATAAAGATATATAAAGGAAATTAAATGAACGATTATAAAGACATAGCAAAAGAGGTATTATTAACAGAGGCAAAAGAGCTTGAGCTTGCTGCATCTAATATATCAAATACTATAAATGAAGCTGTTGATTTAATTTCAAATGCAACTGGGAAGCTAATTGTTATTGGTGTAGGAAAGTCTGGTCTTGTAGGTGCTAAATTAGCAGCTACATTTGCTAGTACTGGTACAAGTTCATTTTTTATCCATCCAACAGAAGCAATGCATGGTGATCTTGGAATGATATCTAAAGGCGATGTAGTGTTGGCAATAAGTTATAGTGGTGAAAGTGAAGAACTTGTTCAGCTATTACCTCATCTAAAAAGATTTGATATCCCTATGATAGCTATGGCAAAAGATAGCCAGTCTACTTTAGGAAGATATAGCGATATATTTTTAAGTGTTAATATTACAAAAGAAGCTTGTCCGTTAAATACAGCACCTACATCATCGACAACTTTAACAATGGCTTTAGGTGATGCACTAGCTGTATGTCTTATGAAGCATAAAGATTTTAAAAAAGAAGATTTTGCATCATTCCATCCTGGTGGTAGTTTAGGTAAAAAACTATTTGTTAAAGTTGATGATCTATTAAGAAGTGATAATTTACCAATTGTTTCATGTGAAACAACATTAGAAGATGCAATTGTTGTGATGAGTCAAGGTAGACTTGGTAATGTAATTATTACTGATGAAGATGATAAGGTAATAGGCTTATTAAGTGATGGTGATTTAAGACGTGCATTAATGAATAAAGACTTTTCTCTAGATATAAAAGCATATGATATATGTACAAAAAATCCAAAAGTTATTGCAAATAAATATTTATTAGCAAGCGATGCACTAACAGTAATTGAAGATTATAAAATACAATTATTAATAGTAACGGATGATAATAATAAACTAGTTGGATTATTGCATATACATGATCTAATTGAAGCGGGAATAAAATAGATGAAATATACAGATGAAGAAAACAGTGATTTAGTAAGATTAAATAAATTTATCTCTCATAATACAAAATATAGTAGACGGGAAGCGGATAGTTTAATTGAAGAGGGTAGAGTCTCATTAAATAATACAGTTGTAACTAACATGGCAACAAAAGTAAGTAATGATGATACTATTGAGATTGATAATAAAAAAATATGGCACAATCCAAATAAACAATATACAGTTATAGTTTATAATAAACAAAAAGGTGAGCTAGTAACTAAAAATGACCCTAGGGGACGAAGAACTATATTTGATTCAATATCGAAGCAATATAGGCATTTTACACCGATTGGTAGATTAGATTATAATAGTGAGGGAGTATTACTTTTAACTGATTCAGTTGATGTAGTAAATAAGCTTATGCATTCACATTTAGAGCGAACATATAAGTTAAAAGTAAATGGTAGTATCACAGATGAGGTTATTAATGCTATGGAGAGAGGTA
This sequence comes from Campylobacterales bacterium, assembly GCA_016784825.1. Next base: position 8,572 of record JADHTT010000008.1, on the reverse strand, counting down.
TGGAACTTACTGATGCAACAAAAGGTGCACATAGTCATACTGAGATTACAAGTATGACATTTGAGCCATTTGTTGGATATCAAATCCAGACAAATAGTAGTAATTATTCAAAATTAAAAGTTAAGATCGCAGAGGGTAAAAATAGAGAACTTAGAAGATTTTTTGGACATTTTGATCTTGATATTGTTGATCTTAAAAGGTTAGACTTTGGTGGTATCTCTCTAAATGCACTTCCATCAGGAAAACACAGATTCTTATCAAAAGAGGAATATAGAAATCTTCGAGATTTCCTTGGTTCTTCGGACTAAGAAAAGTGACCTCTTTAGCTCAAATACTAAGGCCAGAAACTTTAGATGACTTTGTAGGTCAAACACACATATTAAATAACAATCGTGCACTTTATAAATTAATCAGTTCTAAAAATATACCACATATGTTTTTTTATGGTAAACCAGGAACTGGTAAAACATCATTAGTAAAAATAATTGCCAGAAGTAGTGATCTTGATTTTTATAGTTTTAATGCAACATCACTCAAAATAGATCAATTAAGGGAAATATTTAAACGATATCAAAATAGCCTATCTAAGCCATTAATTTTTATTGATGAGGTACATAGGTTAAGTAAGACCCAACAAGAGGTATTACTGCCAGTTATGGAAGATTATAGTGCTATTATTATTGGTGCTAGTACTGATAATCCACACTTTGCATTAACTGCTGCAATTATATCTAGAAGTTTTATCTATGAATTTAAGCCATTAAGCTTTGAAGAGCAATATGATATTGTGAAAAAAGTGAATCTAAAATATGAATTTAATATCACTAGTGAAGCAAAAGAATATTTAATTAGTTCAAGTGGTGGAGATGCACGAGCATTACTAAATCTACTTGAATTTGCTTTTAAAATATCAAGTGATATTACACTAGATATTTTAAAACAAATAAGAGTAAATCCAATAAATGAATCTACAAGTTTAGCAACAAGCCATTATGATTTAGCTAGTGCAATGATTAAATCAATTAGAGGTAGTGATATAGATGCATCATTATACTATTTAGCTAGATTAATTGATGCTGGAGAAAGTGTTGATTTTATCACTAGAAGATTAGTGATATTAGCAAGTGAAGATATTGGTAATGCTAATCCAAATGCATTATCAATAGCAACAAACACTATGCTTAGTTGTAATAAAATTGGCTATCCAGAATCAAAAATTATATTAGGGCAATGTGTAGTATATTTAGCTTCATGTCCAAAATCAAATAGTTCATATAAAGCGATAAATGAAGCATTAAAATATGTAAAAGATGGTAAAATAGAATCTATACCAGTACATATTAGAGATAATCATAGTGGATATAAAAATCCACATGATACAAATGGATATGTAGATCAAGAGTATTTTAAAGATACTATAAAGTTTTATAGAAGTAGTGAAATAGCTTATGAGAAAACTCTCAATGAGTGGATTAAAAAAATAAAAACTTCAAATCTGTAGAGTTATTATATTTTAAATCAAGCAAAGGTATCTTTTCGATAGCTCTATAGCAGATATTATTTGAGAAGCTTTTGCAACACCTAGGCCATGTATATCTAAAAGTTTATCTAAATTAAGTGTACTAAAATCATCTTCAAATAGTTTCACTATCTCTTTTGATAATTTTATTACATCTTTACCTTTTATACCACTTGCAATATTTTTTATATTTGCACTAAATCTCATAATTTATGCCAATTAAAATAAATTTAAGTTCTTAACAAAGAATACCACTACAACTAGATATAATAACATAATTATAAAAATAAGGGTAAACGTGATTAAGTATGATGTAATAGTTGTTGGAGCAGGTCATGCAGGTATAGAAGCTGCATTAAGTTCTGCTAGAATGGGAAAACAAACTTTATTAATTACAATGCTTGTAGAGCAAATAGGAGCAGCAAGTTGTAATCCAGCTATTGGTGGTTTAGCAAAAGGTCATTTAGTACGAGAAGTTGATGCCTTAGGTGGTCAGATGGGACTATGTACTGATGCTACTGGAATACAGTTTAGAGTATTAAACGCATCTAAAGGTGCTGCAGTTCAAGGAAGTCGTGCACAGATTGATATGGATAAGTATAGAGCGTATATGAAAAATATATGTTTAAATACAAAAAATCTAGATGTTTACCAAGATGAGGTAAGTGATGTTATTATTGAAGATAATATGGCTTGTGGCGTATTAACAAAATTAGGTGAAGAGTTTAGGTCTTGTAAAGTTATATTAACTACTGGTACATTTATGAAAGGTTTAATTCATATTGGAGAAAAACAATATCCTGCTGGTCGTGCTTGGGAACAACCATCTACAACATTATCAGATAAATTAAGAGAGCTTGATTTTAAAGTAGGAAGATTAAAGACTGGAACGCCAGCTAGAATAAATGCAAATTCGATAGATTTTGATAAAATGGAAGCTCATGGTGGAGATGAAAAACCATTGCCATTTAGTTTTCGAACAAATAAAGAAGAGTTTAACCCAACTCAACTGCCATGTTATATTACATATACAAATGAAGATACGCATACTGTAATTAGAGATAATTTTGATAGAGCACCATTGTTTACTGGTCAAATAGAAGGAACAGGTCCAAGATATTGTCCAAGTATTGAAGATAAAGTAAGTAGATTTTCTGAAAGAAATAGACACCAATTATTTTTAGAGCCACAAACTTTAAGTGCAGAAGAATATTATATCAACGGTCTTAGTTCATCTTTACCAATAGATGTACAAAAAACTAAAATACATTCAATTGAAGGCTTAGAAAATGCCAAAATAGTAAGATATGCATATGCTATTGAATATGATTATGTTGACCCAACAGAACTAAAACATACTCTAGAGACGAAAAAGATATCTAATCTATATTTTGCAGGGCAGATTAATGCTACAACTGGATATGAAGAAGCAGCAGCTCAGGGTCTTATAGCTGGAATTAATGCAGCATTATCAATTGATAATAAAGAACCATTTATACTTAGACGAGATGAATCATATATAGGTGTTCTTATAGATGACCTTGTGACAAAAGGGACAAATGAACCATATAGAATGTTTACAAGTAGAGCAGAGTATAGACTTCTTTTAAGAGAAGAGAGTGCAGACTTAAGACTTAGCGAATATGGTTATGAGTTTGGATTGATTGATGAATCTACACATAATAAGGTACAGCATAAAGCACAAACTATTAAAGATGCAGTTGAATTTATGTCAACTCAATGGTTTACTCCTAAAAAAGAAAATTTAGCATTATTAAATCATCTAGGAGAAGATAAGATATCAGATAGGACTTTACTTATAGATGTAGTAGGGCGAAATACAATTACAAAAGATAAATTTGATGCTCTTGTTCCATCTTTGGCATATCTTGATGACTATCTTAAAGAACAAGTAATTATTGAGGCTAAATATTTTAGATATGTAGCAAAACAACAACGGCAAATTGATAAAATGAAAAAGATGTTAAAGCTTACAATACCAGAAGATTTTACATATGATAATATTCCTGGTTTATCATCTGAAGTAATTGAAAAGCTTAAGAAGTTTAATCCTCCAACATTATATAATGCAAGTTGTATTAGTGGTGTTACACCAAGTGCTGTAGATATTTTACATTTAAATATTGATATGCAAAGAAGATTAAAAGAGAAAGGTAATAAATAAATGAAAGTATATATTTATGCTAGTAGTGGTCATGCATTTGGCCTTGAAAATGTGAGAAGATGTTCAGCTATATATAAACAACTTGAAGAATTTAATCCAACTTTAGCAACAGCAGATTATAGAGCAGCAACATATGCAAAAAGTGAATTAGGTGTTAAAATAGGATTAGGTGTAGATATTATTGGAAATTTACCACATATGATGGAAAAGGGTGATATCTTAATTTATGACAGTGATGAACCAAGTCAAACGATGCAAGAGCATATGAAAGACTATTGTACATTACTTTATAGAGTTGGTGAGAATATTAACATGAGTATTGTTGATCAAGAGTTCTTTGAGCATGATGGGTCTACTACTAATGAAAAGGCATTTTTCTTTAGTGATGATGACTATTCAAACGAAGTTATTAGACTATGTGAAGGGCAAGAGAAGCAATCATTATCAATATTATGGGGACATTATTTCTTCTTTAAAAATGAGCAAGCAATTGCTGATTGTTTTGATGATGTGATAAATGAAGAAGAGTATGCGTATACAATTAAAACTACTAAGTACCTACTTACATCTTCTGTAAACGCAGCTTTAGAATCACTAGCAAGTGGCAACCATCCAGTATTTTATAAAAGACTAGATAAAGATACTCAAAACTATGATTTGATCTCTAAGTACAATATACCTGTAGTTGATGGAGAGAATATGACTCAAATAAGTAATAACTTTGATAAGTGTATTGAAAATTATCCCAAAACAAAAGAAATAAATAAAGTTGATTTAACAGATATTAAAGATGAAATAGCACCTATACTAGAAAAGTTCAAGCATATATACTCAAGCTTAGACTTTAAAGATCAATAGAAGGATTATAAAGATGACAAAATGTGGTTATGTAGCAACAGTAGGAAGACCAAATGCTGGTAAAAGTTCACTTCTAAATTGGCTCATAGGTGAAAAGATTGCAATGGTTTCTCATAAAGCCAATGCTACAAGAAAGAGATCAAATATAATTGCTATGCATAAAGGTATTGATGAAGAAGATGAGTCTCAAATAATTTTTGTAGATACCCCTGGTATCCATGAAAAAGAAAAGCTTATAAATCAATTTATGCTTGATGAAGCATTAAAGGCAATAGGGGACTGTGACCTAATCTTATTTCTAGCTCCAGTAACTGATAAAATAGAACATTATCAAGACTTTTTAAAGAGAAATAAGAAAAATACAAAGCATATAGTTGTATTAACTAAAACAGATTTTGTAATGCCAGGTGAAGTATTAGATAAGATGGCTGAATATAAGCAGTTTGAAGATCAGTATGAAAAGATTATACCAATATCAATTAAAAAAGGTCAAAAACAAAACCATATACTTGATGCAGTAGTCGAACTTTTACCTCAATCTCCATACCTTTATGATACTGAAATTTTAACTACAGAGCATATTAGAGATATCTATAAAGAATTTATTAGGGAATCTGTTTTTGAAAATATTAGTGATGAGATACCATATGAAACAGATGTAAAAATCGAAAAAGTTACAGAAAAACCAGATATAGATGTAGTAAAAGCTATGATTATAGTAGAGAAGTCTAGTCAAAAAGGTATGATTATAGGTAAGGGAGCATCAGCCATTAAAAGAATAGGTAAAGATGCAAGAAAAAAGATAGAGAAACTTAGCGGTAAAAAAGTGTTTTTGGAGCTATTTGTAAGTGTAAAAAAAGGCTGGACAAAAAATAAAACTGGCTTAAAAGAGATGGGGTATGAAATCGATTAATTTAATAGATATTGATCAAATAATATCTCTTCAGCAAGATGTATCTGAAGAGATAAATGATTTCAATCTATTTAAATTTTTTAAAACAATAATTTTAGAAAATGATATTAACTTTGATAAAGATACAGTTATTTTCTATACATTTATAGAAAGACTAAAAAGATACAATATCTTCGTACTTCAAGATCAAAAGCAGCATAATATATCAATTATCCCACATATATTTAGCACTCATTATATAAACCATCAAACCAAAAATATAGACTTGTATGTAACAGATAGATTTTTCGCACTTTATTGTTCTGGGCAACTACAGTGCTTTAAAACCTTAGAAGGTAGTGATGAGGTGTCATCTATTGATATTGAAAATTATATTAGCAGCTTTTTAGATATTAAAATTGATAATATTTATAATATAGATAATTCTCAATTTCAATCTATAAAAGAAGAGTACATTAATCATTATACTAAAATCAAACAACTAAAAAAGCCAAAAGAACAACTAAATATAAATAAGTGGTTACCTATTGTAGTGATAGTGGCACTATTTATGGCTTTTATTTATTACGATAATTATTATATAGATAATGAATTTAAACAGATAGAAACTAAAAAAGTAGAAAAGATTATATTGCCAATAGTAACTGCTATTATTGATAATAGTGTATTGATTGATGGCAGATGGTATGATGAGAAACAAGAATATAATAGCTATATCATTGAAGATATAGGACTAAATGAAGTTATACTTATAAAAAATGAATCAAAACATATTATAAGGATTAATGGTGAATAAAAAAGATATTGGTGATTATAATATTGATTATTCACTATCAAAATATATACCTATAGGTGATTTGCAATCAAAGCAAATATTACCAATATATACAGAGCAATTATATACACTAGTGGCCGCTATTAATGAAGATGAAAGAACGTATCTTGAATCTATTTTCAAGACCCCAATAAAATTTATACTTTATTCACCAAAAGAATTATTATATGCAATGGATAAGATTCTATCTAAGCAGCGCATTTATGACTTAATAGATAGCTCCTTAAAGGCTAAAGATGATGATGCAAAATCATATACGCAAGAACTTATAGAAGAGATTATAGAGTTATCAATAGAAAAACATGCAAGTGATATACATTTAGAAACTAAATATGATGGATTACAGATAAGAATTAGAATAGATGGTAAGTTAGAAAAGTTATTTAAATTTGATTTAAAAATATATCCATTGATTAGTTCTGTAATTAAAATATTTTCTTCTTTGGATATCTCTCAAAAATGGTTACCACAAGATGGTAGATTCTCCAAAACTATAGATGATATGGAGTATGATTTTAGAGTAGCTATATTACCAATTATTACAGGTGAATCAATTGTTATTAGAATTTTAGATAATACAACAACACAACAAAATATTAATACTCTAGGTTTATCTACTTACAATTTAAATATGATACAAAATAGTATACATAGTAATTCTGGATTAATTCTTGTGACAGGACCTACAGGAAGTGGTAAAACTACTACCTTATATTCAATATTAAAAGAATTAAACCATAGTTCAAAAAAGATAATTACTATAGAAGACCCAGTTGAATATCAAATGGAAAATATTCAACAGGTAAATATCAATGATGAGATAGGGTTGACATTTAACGATGTATTAAAAAATATACTACGTCAAGATCCTGATATTTTAATGATCGGAGAAATAAGAGATGAGTATTCATTAAAGATAGCAATGCAAGCTGCATTGACTGGACATTTGGTATTGGCTACAATACATACAAATAGTGCTATTAGTACAATTGATAGATTAATAGATCTTAATAGTCCACCATATTTAGTTGCATCTACAGTCAAAACTATTATTTCACAACGATTAATTAGAAAATTATGCGATAGATGTAAAGAGAAAGTTCAAATAAAGGGTGAAATATTTTATAAAGCATGTGGATGTGTACATTGTAATTTAACAGGGTATAAAGGTAGAGAAATTATCTCAGAAGTATTTAATATAGATAATACTATCGCTACTCTTATAAGAAATGAAAAGTATGATGAGGTAGTTAAATATACTAAAGATAAAGATTTTATATCAATATATGAAAATGGAATTAATAAAGCAAAATTAGGAACTACATCGCTTGAGGAGATATATAGTATCACATAACTATATGTTAATATTGATGAAAAAGTATAAAGTATCATATCAAGAGAATCAAAAGTTAAAAACAGGAATTTTCAATTCTACACAAGACCTACCAGATAATATTATTACAATTAAAGAATTGAATAAATTTAATTTTGATATACCAGTGTTTACAAGTAGAATAAGTACAAACGATTTATACAATTTGTTTAATGAGATAAATATAATGCTTAAATCTGGTTTGAAGATTTTAGATGTACTTGAAATATCCATTAATACATATGATAAGAACAGCATAATATATAGGATAATTAATTCTATGCTTAGTGCACTTCAAAATGGAACACCATTATATAAAGCATTGGACAAATTTAAAGATCAAATAGGAACTCTACCAATATCATTCATTAAATTAGGTGAAAGTAAGGGGGATATTAATAAATCTATCGATTCATTATGTATGGTATTGGAAATAGAATATGTAAATAAAAATAAGATTTTATCTAAGTTATCTTATCCTATAATTCTCATTATAGCTATTCTATTAATGGGTATTGCTATGTTGTTATTTGTTGTACCAGAATTTGAATATATATTTAAACAATTAGATACACAGCTACCAATAATAACACGTATCTTATTGGATATAAAAGAGTTTATTTTGAAATTTGGTTTTATTATCCTAGTTTCTTTTATACTATTAGTAATATTTCTAAGAATTGCATATAAATATTACGATAATTTTAAATATAAAATAGATAAAATGCTATTAGTTAGAATACCATTAGTAAGTCAAGTAATTCTTGTAAGCAATACATATAGGTTCTTCTTAGTATTAAAAGTACTTGTAGACTCTGGATACAAATTGCAAGTGGCATTAGTAAGTTCTAAAATAGTAATAGAAAATTATTATTTGCTAGGTAAAATAG
>JADHTT010000007.1 GCA_016784825.1 Campylobacterales bacterium | reverse complement strand
TACAGGTGGAATGAGTAAACTACCAGGTATTCAATCTTTAGCTACTAAAGTATTTAGAGATATGAATGTAAAAATTGCATCTAATAATTCTATACCAAATAGATATATCGATTTTTCTGATAATACCAAATCAACAGTAGCAGGCTTAGTATTATATTCATTAAATCAACTATCTACCTATGAACTAGATTCAAATGGTACTCTAAAAACAAAAGTATTGGTAAATACTAAAGTGAAAGAACCATTAAATAATCAAACAATACAAGCAATTGAAAATGAAAATATATCTTATAATACAAATACAGATATTTTAACACCACTTAAACCAACAAAGAAAAGTGGCTTTTTTTCAAAAATGGTAGATGATATGAAGGAATGGTTTTAATGGATGATTTATTCGATTCTTCAAATATTGAAGTAACTATGCCTGCTGATGGCTTAGTTGGAAATGCTGCTAAAATCACTGTAATTGGTGTTGGTGGTGGTGGTTGTAATATGATCAATCACATGATTAAAGAAGGTACTCATAGGATTAATTTAATTGCAGCAAATACCGACCTACAAGTACTTCAAACTTCAAAAGCACCTAAAACTATACAATTAGGAACAGAACTTACAAAAGGTCTTGGAGCTGGGGCTAACCCCCAAATAGGTAAAGATTCAGCTTTGGAAAGCTATGAAGAGATTAAAGAAGCTCTAAGTAGTGCAGATATTGTATTTGTTGCTGCAGGTCTAGGTGGTGGTACAGGAACTGGTGCTGCTCCTATTATTGCAAAAGCAGCTAAGGAAGTTGGTGCATTAACTGTATGTGTTGTAACTAAACCATTTACTATTATTGAAGGTAGAAAGCGATCTGGTTTAGCAAATATAGGTTTAGAAGAACTTAAACGAGTTAGTGATTCAATAATTGTAATATCAAATGATAAGCTAATATCAGTAATTGACAAAGATACAGGTATTAAAGATGCATTTAAAATAGTAGACAATGTACTATACCAAGCTGTGAATGGTATGAGTGAAGTGATCCTTAATCATGGTGACGGAGATATCAATACTGACTTTGCTGATGTACAAACTATTATGAAGCATAGAGGTATGGCTCTAATGGGAATTGGTAAAGCAAAAGGTGATAATGCAGTTATGAATGCACTTCATAATGCTGTTGAATCTCCACTGCTAGATAAGCTATCTTTAGCTGGTGCAAAAGGTATGTTAATACACTTCCATATTCATCCAGAGATTTCTTTATTTGCTATCAATGATGTGATGACTCAGTTACATAATATAGTAGATAATAATGCTGAAGTAATATTTGGTACTACTACAGATACAACTCTAAACAATGATGAAGTAAAAATTACAATTGTTGCTACTGGATTTGAATCACAAGAAGTAGATGACGATAAAGAAGCATGTGATACTGAACCAATACAGCCAAAAACTGTATTAAATCCAGAAGATGATGGATATTATGATATTCCACCTTTAATGAGAAATTATCAACTAAAGTATCAACTATAATTTAAAGGTAGGTATTATTTAATACCTGTCTTTAAATATTTTAGCTCTTTAGCTATATCATCACCTTGTCTCATAAAATGCTCACCAATCAAAAATGCATCTGCACCAATAGAACTTAATCTTTCAATAGTTTCTCTATTGCTTACACCAGATTCAGCCACAATAATCTTACCATTTGGGATCATAGGTATTAGTTGATCACATAGTGTCATATCCATCTCAAACGTATCTAAGTTTCTATGATTGATACCAATTATTGTAGCACCACATTTCATAGCTTTCATAAGATCTTCTTTATCATGAATCTCTACTAGTACCTCTAATCCTACATGTAATGCATATTCATAAAGCTCTTTTAGCTCTTTTGTACTTAGTGCTTTTGCAATTAGTAAAATAAAGTCAGCGCCATATACAAGTGCTTCAACAATTTGGTATTTATCTACAATAAAATCTTTTCTTAAAAGTGGTGTTTGATTATATCTTCTAATTTGAGTTAAATATTCTAAATTTCCTTTAAACCAATGTGGTTCAGTAAGTACAGAGATAGCATCAGCGCCACCTATCTCATATTCTTTGGCTATAAGTACTGGTTCAAAATCTTCTCTAATAATACCCTTGCTTGGACTTGCTTTTTTAACCTCAGCAATAATTTTAATAGGATCTTCTTTTGTAGCTGTTAAATATGGCTTCACATCTCTTGGTGGATATGGATTATATGATAGTGATTTACCTAACCAATCCAAATCATATTCTTTTTTTCTTTTCTCTAAATCATCTTTTGTTTTTCTTATTATCTCATCTAATATCATTTACATCCCCTTATTGCTTCATAATGTTTTTTTACTTCTGGATCATCTAATCCTATTGCGGCTTTTATTTTATCCATAATTTCTCTAGCTTTTTTACAAGTTTTATTTTTGTAATATCCCCATGCTAAAGAATCTTGATATGCAATATTAGTAGGGTCTTTCTTTAAAGCTTCTTTAACCCAGTATATACCTTTAGAAATATCTTTATTATGATCGATAAGTATATACCCATAAAAATTATAATATTGATGATTTTCTACTGTTTTTAAAGCTATTTCAAAATTTGCAATCACAGTATTTAATATCGCATCCTTATTTGTGGATGTTTCATATTGTAGTATAGCTAATTGTGCTAGATACTTATTGTCATCTGTCAATTTTAATAATTTTTTTGTAAGAATCAGTGCTTTTTTATATTTTTTTGATTGATGATATAATGATAACAAATCCACATTCTCTATACCATTAAGCTCAAGAAATTCTATGGCTTTATTTATATCTTGTATCTTTAATATAGATACAATAGCTTGCTCCACTTTCTCTAATTTGGCTTTTTTATCTATATCATTTTTATATTTTTTATATATTTTTTTTAATATAGATAGCATACCATCTATATTTTTATCCTCTTGATAATATAAAAGTAATCTATCACACACTTCTATATCATCACATTTATTTAATCCTATATATGTCTCTAGATATGAGATTGCAGTTTTCTTTTGATCTAGATAAGCATATAAGACATTAACTAGATTTAATAATGTTGCCGCCTTTTTATTTGAAGCATATGCACTTTCAAAGTAAGCCAAAGACTCTTTAAATCTTTGTTGAGAATATAAAATAGTGGCAACTGTTTCATAATTAATAGAGTTATTAAACTTATCCAATAAATCTTTGGCAAACATTAATGCTAATTGATCTTGCTTAGACTTTATTAGAGCCATAATTTCTAATCGTCTTAATTTTTCTTCATGTTCTTTAAATATATGCTTATATTTTGCTGTTAAAGTTAACACCGTATCAAAGTCACCTATTCTAATACTTAACGATAGTATCTTTTTTAAATATTCATATTGTTCATATTGAGAAAATAATAATTGAAGTAAGTCCCTACTCTCATACAATTTATTTTGATTTTCAAAGTCTAATGCCATTAAAACTGTTGCTGTTTCATTTAACTTGGTATTAGTACTATTTGCATACAAACCAACTGTAACTGTACAAGTTAAAAGTAATGATATTATAAATCTACTATAGCTGGACATTCGTCTTTTACCTCATCAATTTTATCTTTAAAATAATCCCAAAATGGAAATGTCTTACATTGTTTTGGTCGTGCATCATAGATAGAACATTGTTTTTTATCTAAATCAAAAAATACACAAGCAAAGCTATCTTTTGAGATTTTCTTCTCTTTTATAGAATATTTGTATTTAGCTTTAAATAAGTACTTATCTACTGTTTCTTGTATAGATAGATTTAAATACTGGGATAAACTATCTATTTCATCTATGCTAATCCAAATATAACCTGACTCACCTATGCAACAATTACCCTCACAACTAGAGCATTTATGTTCATCAAATGCAAAATTATATTCACTATTTCTTATCATATAAATCTTCCATACTCGCTTTTATACTATGTGTTGCACATTTGTCATATACTTCTAAAGTCTCTTGTGTAAACTTACCATTTTTATCAAACATTATAAATGGAGCTAAAATACTCATCAGTGACCTAGAATTCTTCCTAGCATATATCATCACAATAGTTGCTTCTTTATTATCTTTAGGATGTAAAAACTTCATAGTCTCTATATTTAACTTATCTCTTTTTAAAAACATCATAATTTGATCTATTTGTTTTGCATCATAACAAAATATAAACTTACCATTGTCTTTTAATATTTTTGATGTTGTTGATATAAATTTATCTAAAGGCATACTATCATTGTATCTAGCTATTTTAATATTTTCATTTTCACTTTTTACTACACTACTATGATAAAAAGGTGGGTTTGAAACTATAAGATCAAACTGCTTATCAAATACTATATCAAACAAACTACCTTTATATAGATTTGATGATATATTATTAGTAGCAGTATTTTTATATGATAAAAATTGAAACTGATTTTGTAGTTCACATTGGTTTAGCGATAATTTATTATATTCTCTTGCTACAAGTAAACCCAAAATACCACTACCACTTCCTATATCAAGTAGTTGACCATTTATATTTTTAAATTTTTTTAAACTATCACATATAAACTGAAATAAAATATGGGTATCACTATTGTAGCAGTATCCATTTTGAGGCTGATATATTACCATAACGATCCAGTTGAGTAGTCATCATCATTTACTGTCATCTCCATATAAGTATTATCATCATAATCCAAATATATAGTATACTGATCTACTCTAATAGTATTTTGTATTTTACTTCTATTTATAAATGTTTCATCATTTGATGATAAAGAGGAAAGATAATACTCCACCATAGATGGAGCAAGTGTATCAAAAGAACTTTCTAATTGCTCAAATTCAGATACACTAAATGTAGAGTATAATTTATTTTTATCAAGTGATATGATCATATCTTAAGATAGTTTAATCCCAAGTATATCATCTAAATTAGGTATTTTCTCTTCTTCTTTTGTAGTTACTGTACTTTCTATTTTTGAATTACCAAAAATAGATGATTCTTCTAGCTTTATTTGTTGTATAGGCTTAGATGTATTTCCACTAAGAATAGATTCAATCTTACCAAGCATACCACTTATTGCACCATCTGTTTTACCACTATTAGATGATAAAGAGTTTATTTGAGTAGTTAAATCTTGATTTTCATCTTCTAAGTCTTCAATTCTATTATTTAATTGTTTATTTTCATCTTGAAGGTTTGCATATGCCGTAATCAGAGATGTTAGAGCTGTTTCTAATTTTTCAGTTGTAGTTTGTGTAATATTTTCCATATGTCATTATACTAAAAATATGTTAAAAAGCATTGAAATAAGTATCAATATATAAAGCAATAAAATGTACTTTTTAAAAGAATTAATATGTATAATATTTTTACTCTTAATACCCATATAAACACCAAATAATGATGCAATAGCTACACTTAAACCTTCAGCATATAGCATATGGCCACCAACAGATAATGATATGAAGCCAGCTAGGGAAGAAAATATCACAAAAAATAGCCCCATTGAACTTGCTACTTTTAAATCATAGTGTAAATAACTTGCTAATATTGGTGTCAACATCACTGAACCACCAACCCCTATAGACATTGCTATAACACCAACTATAAATCCAATAGTCATTAATTTTAAAATATTATGATCACTCTTTTGTTCTTGCTCTACTGCACTAGAAGTTGATATTTTATATATTGCAAAAAGAACAATAAATACAAAAATATATTTTAGAGTAGATGCATCTAATATATTTAAAATAAAACCACTATTTAAACCACCTAAAAATCCACCTAAGCCTAAATATATACCATGCTTAAATAATTGCTTATATTTTTTCATATTTAAAAATGATCCAAAAATTGAAGTAAAGACCATCTGCATAATAGATATACCAACTGCTTGCTTCATATCAAATCCATAATATATTAGCATAGGTACTAAGACCATACCTCCACCAATACCAAAAAATCCAGATATAAATCCAGTAATAGATCCAAATAAAACTAATACAATACTATCTATCACTGTTTTACTCCATAATATATAATGCTAATTCATCTGCTAACATAAAGTCATTTGAAAAAACTCTATTAGCTATTTTAGTTAAATTCTTATTTTCTATTAAATGATCAATTTTTGATAATTGTGTTTGATTATATTGATTAAGGTCCAGCCCTACATTAGACCTTAACCCTAGTAAAGTTATCTCTATATCTATATCATCTTGTGATAAGTTTTCAATATCTACAAATGATTGATCTTTGATATACTCCTGAACACCCTTTTGATTGTATAATCTTTGAAAACCAATAGTACCCATTGCACCTGCTCCAACACCTAAATATTGCTTATACTGCCAGTATCCAATATTGTGCTTGCATTGAGATTCTTTAGATTTGGCAAAATTAGAAATCTCATACTGTTCATAACCCAATGATTGTAAAGAGGTAAAAATATGATTTGCCATATTTATATTTTCAATCCGTACATTATTTTTATTATAAAAAGATGTACCCTCTTCTATGGTTAAACTGTATGCACTTATATGATCTATAGGTAAAGTTTTAATAATTTCTAAATCATTATCAATCAACTCTTTTGTATCTAAAGCAGTATCATATATAATATCACAATTTATTCTTGAAAATCCAACTTTTTTAGCATTATTAATTGCATCTATTGCTTGTAATTTACTATGACTTCTATTTAAAAAATTTAATTTCTCATCATCAAAACTTTGTACTCCAAAGCTAATACGATTCACACCTAGGTCAAACATTTCTTGTTGCCATTTAATAGTTGCTGAATTAGGATTTGCCTCTGTAGTAATTTCAGTAGTTTCATCTATATAGTTTTGTAGAAAATTAAAAATTGGATTATAATATTTAGAATCCACACAACTTGGAGTTCCACCACCTATAAATATCGTATCAAATTTTTTAATATTATTACCATATACTTGTTTTTCAAGTTGTTTATACAAGGCATCCATATAGTCTTGTTTTAGGTGATATAATCCTACATAAGAATTAAAAGCACAGTAACTACATTTGCTGTCACAAAATGGTATGTGTATATATAAAAGCACTTTTTAAACCTTATTTAGATATCATTCGCGTATATTACAATAAAAAAGATTTTAAATTAATGATAGAACAAAACAAAAAAAATAATAAGAACTATAGACCCAATGTTGCTGCTGTAGTTTTATCATCTAAATATCCATTAAATAGTGATGTATTTATAGCATCACGAATTGATGTCAAAGAAAATGCATGGCAATTTCCACAAGGTGGTATTGATGATGGAGAAGATGTACAAACAGCCCTATTACGAGAACTAAAAGAAGAAATCGGGACAGATGATATAAGTGTAATAGCAGAATACCCTACTTGGGTAAGTTATGATTTTCCAGAGTCAGTAGCTGCTAAAATGGCGCCATATGATGGTCAAACACAAAAATATTTTTTAGTAAAATTAAATCCAGGTGCAAAAATAAATATCAAAACAGATATACCAGAGTTTGATGACTACAAATTTGTTCCTACAACAAACATATTTGATCATGTGACATATTTTAAAAGAACAGTTTATAAAGAGGTTCTTAAATATTTTAGAAAAGAGGGGTATATTTCATAATGCTTAAAGTACTTAAATTTGGTGGTACAAGTGTAGGCTCATTGGAGCGTATACAAAACGTAGCTAATATTATCAAAAAACTAAAAGACAATGGTGATCAAATTGTCGCTGTTGTTTCTGCAATGAGTGGGGAAACAAATAAACTTATTGAATATGCAAATACTTTTAGTAATAATCCAGATTCTAAAGAGATGGATACACTTCTAAGTTCAGGAGAACGAGTTACATCAGCTTTATTATCTATTGCACTAAATGAACAAGGATACAGTACAACTTCTATGAGTGGAAGGGAAGCTGGTATCATTACTGATACTGCACATACAAAAGCTAGAATAGAAACAATAAATGTTAAAAATATGGAAAATGCACTAAATGACAATAAAATAATTATTGTTGCAGGTTTCCAAGGTGTAGATATTGAAAATGGAAGGGTTACAACACTTGGTCGTGGAGGTAGTGATTTAACTGCTGTTGCACTCGCAGGAGCACTTAAAGCTGACCTGTGTGAGATTTATACTGATGTAGACGGTATATATACTACAGATCCTAGAATTGAACCAAATGCCAAGAAACTAGATAAGATATCATATGATGAGATGTTAGAACTTGCATCACTTGGGGCAAAAGTGTTACAAAATAGATCAGTAGAGATGGCAAAAAAATTAAATGTAAATTTAGTATCAAGAAGTAGTTTTACTCCAGATGTTGAGGGAACACTTATTACAAAGGAAGAAAATATTATGGAAAAACCAATAGTAAGTGGTATAGCACTAGATAAAAACCAAGTAAGAGTAGGTATGTATGGCGTATCTGATAATCCAGGAATTGCATCATCAATTTTTACATCACTAGCAAATGCAAATATCAATGTAGATATGATTGTGCAAACAGTTGGAATTGATAGTAAAACTAACCTTGATTTTACTGTACCTTCTAGTGATTTAGAAAATACAAAATCTGCAATGGAACAGTTTAAAGCTGATACTCACAAGATTGATTACAAAGAAGATATTTGTAAAGTATCAATTGTTGGTGTAGGTATGAAATCACATACTGGAGTAGCTTCAAAAGCTTTTAGTGCTTTAGCAAATAATAATATAAATATAAGAATCATAAGTACTAGTGAAATTAAGATTTCTATGATTATTGATGAAAAATACAGTGAACTTGCTGTACGATCACTTCATGAAGCATATGAGCTAGATAAATAGGGATATAAGTTAAATAATATGCAAGAAGTTTTAAATTGGACAATCAATACTATTAGAAATGAAAAAAGTATAGATTCAACATGGCTAGAGGAGAAAAAGTTTGAATGGACACCTCTAGTTGTTAAGTCACTTAAATCACTTCTAGAACACAATAGTACAATACTGATCATTACTGATGATAGTAGACAATGGTTTAGTCAGTATATTCTTGCAAACATCAATAATCCTAAAAATAATAGACCATATTTACCTTTTTATGATCTAAAATCAATTTGTACAAGTATTGATAAAATAAAATCTGAAGAGGATATACAGCTAATCCTAGATATGCTAAATATATCTTTTCCCAATGGATATGTATTTTGGTATATAGGAGATGGAAACAGTACGCAATCTATACTTCCAAAATATAATTCAAACTCATTTATGTGGCTTCTTGATGAAGAACTACCAAATAGTTTAAGTTTGAAAAATGATGAACATTTAGATTTAAAACTTTTGCAAATTTTCAATCTATTCAACAAAACACTAGAAGCTGTTTTGTTTGCTGATATTAATTTAGATTCATAAAAGTTTTACGATGATACAAAAGTCTGAAATCATCATCACCAAAGACTTTGAAGGATTTACCCAACAAATCATTTTATCTTTACCCACGCACTCATCTAGAATTATTAATAATGAAGAGGAAGGTAAGTCAAACTTTAAAATTTCTCATGCACAAAAAGCAATTAAAGAAGCCTATATAGCTTCTGCAGATCTAAAATATATTATACTTAGTGCCAATAAATTTGAACTAGAAGCACAAAACAAACTATTAAAAGTTCTTGAAGAGCCACCAAGAAATATTGTTTTCATAATCATCACCACTTCAAAATCAAATCTATTGCCAACTATTTTATCTAGAATGTCTCATAGATATGTGTCAACTCCAAAGGAGATTTACAACCTAGAATTAAATATCAAAAGTTTAGATTTAAAAGATATTTATACATTCCTAAAAGAAAAACAAAGAGTTTCTAAAGATGAAGTAAAACTTATCGTTAATGAACTTTTAAGACAATCAACCAATCATAATATATACTTTACTGGTGATGAACTAGATATATTCGCACGATCAATAAAACTATTAGAACTAAATTCTAAACCTATTAATATATTAACAACAATACTTCTTACAATATTGCACTCTAATAATAAAAGGCTCAAAAATGCAAATATATAAGATTAATTCAGCTAATAAAGAGCAACTATTTTTAGACTTAGGTAGCGATAGTAGTGGAGCTAAAATTATGGCAAATAAGGCCAATATAAATATGCTTTATATAAAAAATATTCATGTAGGTGCAGCTAATATACTAAAACAAGATGCATTATCAATTGGTGCTGATCTTGCTGTTCCACATGGTGTTATAATTGCAAAAGAGAAATATGTGAATGTTATATTAATTGGTACAAATAAACATTTTAAAATACTATCAAAAAAAGAACTTGCTCAACCATTTGGACTAAAAGAACTTGCAAAACAATTACCAAATTTTATAAATCTAAAAAAATTTAATACACAAGTTATGGGTGTTATAAATGCAAATGATGATAGTTTTTATGACAGTAGTAGATTTAAAGATATTAATGCATTCAATACAATTAACAAAATGATAAATGATGGCGCTTCTATAATTGATATTGGTGGGGTATCTAGTAAACCAGGTAGTCAAGCTATTACACCTCAAGAAGAGCTTGACAGAGTTAAACCAATTATTGATCATATAGCCAAAGAAAAACTATATAATAATGCTACATTTTCTATAGATTCTTATGAGCCATTGGTTATAGAATATGCTTTGCAAAATGGTTTTAAAATTGTTAATGATATTACTGGATTAACTAATGATAAGGTTGCTCAACTTGTGGCATTTTATGATGCATCTATTGTAATAATGCATATGCAAGGCTCTCCTGATACTATGCAAGATAATCCAAAATATGATGATATTATTTTAGATATTGATAGTTTTTTTAAAGAACGTATCACAAAAGCACAAAAATTTGGTATAAAGAATATTATTCTAGATGTAGGTATTGGATTTGGTAAAACATTAGAACATAATCTTATGCTTTTAAAAAATTTAGATCATTTTAGACATTTTGGATATGAAATACTTCTAGGTGCAAGTAGAAAATCTATGATAAATAATATTATACCAACACCTATTGAGCAAAGACTACCAGGTACTATAGCAATACATCTAAAAGGTATAGAACAAGGTGCTTCAATTATTAGAGTACATGATGTAAAAGAGCATGTTCAAGCTATCAAGGTTCAAGAAGCTATACAAGAGATTTAGAACTCTTATAAAATCTTATGTAAACTATTTGCCTTTTTCATCCATTTTGATAAACCATCATAGTCTTCATCTTGAAGCATTTGCTTCATCTTGGTCATATTATCTTCAAAAATTTCTATAGACTCTAGTAAATTAGATCTATTTTGTCTAAAGATATCACTCCACATATGTGGTGATGATTTAGCAATTCTACTCATATCTCTAAAACCACCAGCAGCTAAAGTTATAATTTCTCTAGGTGTTTCATGATCCATTACCGTATTTGCAAGAGCATAAGATATAGCATGAGGAAGATGAGACATATAGCATGCATGCATATCATGCTCTTTTGATCCCATATATATAATCTTCATTTTCATATTTTCAAAAATATTTCTTGCCCGTTTTATATGTAGTTCACCATTATCTTCAAGATCACATAATACAACTATTTTATCTATGTATAAACTATCAAATGCTGCCTTTGGTCCATTTTTTTCTGTACCAGTCATTGGGTGAGCAGCTATGAAATTTTTTCGAATAGTATTTGGTATATTTTTAACAATATCCTCTTTTGTACTACCTAGATCAATAATTGTTGTATTTATACTAATATCTTCAAGATCCGTCATAATAGAAATAATTCCATCTACAGGAATAGCTAAAATAATCACATCACATGTTTTGATTGTCTCAATATTGACAAGCTCATCAACTAGACCTAATTTTATTGCTTCTTCTTGATGTCTCTTATTATGATCAAAACCATAAACAGTTCTAGATAAACCATTTTGTTTTAAAGACTTAGCAAATGAACCACCCATTAACCCAAGTCCAACAATTCCAAATGTCATCTAAAGCTCCTGCTTTGGTAAATTAAATTTTTTTGTATCAAGCTCACCATCGCTATTAAATGACAAGTAATACAATTTATCTTTTACAACACTAAGACCTGCTAAAAACCTAAGTGCTAAATTTGCCTGTAATGATGCAATATGCATAACTATCGGAGCTGTGATACCAGCTGGTGTATGATCACTTATTTGGAATATACTTTCAAAACTAGCATTTTCAAAAAAACATACTTGACCATGAAATTGCTCAACACTACCATATATCCAATTAATATTATTTTGTTTAGCATAACTATTAATCATAGCTCGTACAGTAAGATTATCTGTAGCATCTAAAATAAGATCATACTTCATTGTAGTTTGTGTAGTGAAAGTATCAAAGTCACTATCAAATGAATTAACCCTTACATATGGACAACGATTTTGTAATAGTTTTTTTAATACATCACACTTTTTTTTACCCTCATCACCTACAACAAATCCTATTTGACGATGAATATTATGTACACCAACCTCATCAAAATCTACTAAATCTATCTGTCCAATTCCACTTGCACCTAATGCAATACCTATAGAACAACCTAATCCACCACAACCAATAATAGCTATCTTTTTATCTTGTAAAGAGTTTTGTGTATCTTCACCCCATAACTGTATCTGACGATTAAAATATGCGTTAAAATCATTCATTTACTGTATGTAACTCTTCATATTGTAGTTTAGCATCATCAAGTAGTTTTTGAGCCTCTTCTAATTCCTTCATACCATCTTTATAAATATCTACACTAGTAGCAAGTGTAATTTCTGGATCAATTAGCTTTTCTAAAATTTTTTTAGCCGATTTAATTTTCTCTTCAAATTCCATATTATTCCTCTAATAAGTTGCTTACATACTGGGCAAATTTATCTACTTCTACTAAGAAAGCATCATGCCCATAATTACTGTGAATCTCTTTATATGTCACAAGACTACTACTACCAATACTATTCATAATATCTCTAATCTCTTCCATCTCTGATGGCATAAACAAAGTATCACCACTAAACGATATAAGATGTAATCTTGACTGTATTAATGATAAACTTTGAGCTAATGTATCACTCCCTCTTGCTGCATTAAATATATTCATTGTTTTTACTATATATAAATAACTTAATGGATCAAAATTATGTGGAAAATTATATCCATTATATTCTAGATATCTTTCAACTTCAAATCTACCAAATAACTCATAAAGTCCATCGTCATTAGCATATCTTCTGCCAAATTTATCATTCATACTATGGGGACTTAGATATGAAATATGACCAGCCATTCTACCAACAGCAAGACCCTTTAGTCCGTTCTTTTTAATATCTTCTGGATTATAATATCCATCTTTAAAATCTTCATCATTTCTAATTGCTTCAGTTGTAACCTTATTATAGGCTATTGCCCATGGTCTAGTATATGCTGTAGTAGCAAGTGCTACAATATGCTTTGCAAAAGTTGGATACTCTATTGCATAACATAATGCTTGCATACCACCCATGCTACCACCAACTACAGCATGTACATTTTCAATATCCAAAAACTTTAATAATCTAATCTGTGCTTTAACTATATCTGTAATTGTCAAAACTGGGAATTTGAATCTATAAGGTTCCAAAGTTGCTGGATTTATACTCTGTGGAGATGTCGATCCAAAACATGAGCCAATATTATTCATACAAATAACAAAATATTTTGTAGTATCGATAGCTTTATGATCACCAATAAAGTCATTCCACCATCCAGGCTTTCTATCACCTTCATAATATCCTGCAGCATGATGCGATCCACTTAATGCA
>JADHTT010000006.1 GCA_016784825.1 Campylobacterales bacterium | reverse complement strand
ACTTCTTGATATTTTAATACTTTATCAATCTCTCGTCCACCAAGATCATAATTACTACCTTTAGTAGCATGTAACATTGTTAAAATATCTGGTTGAGATGTACCACCACTTACTGGTGAGTTAGCTAAATCAATACCATCTGCACCAGCTTCTAGAGCTGCTAAATATGCAGCAACAGATACACCAGCAGTTTCATGTGTATGAAGTCTAATATGTACATCTTCACCTAGAAGCTTTCTAGCCATTTTAATAGTTTCATATACTTTAATAGGATTAGCAGTACCACTTGCATCTTTAAAACATACAGAATCAAATGGTAAGCCGGAGTCTAAGATACCTCTTAATGTCTTTTCATAAAATGGTACATCATGAGCACCTTCACACCCAGGAGGAAGATCCATCATTGTTACAACAACTTCATGCTTTAATCCATGTTTTTTTATACAAGCTGCTGAATATTCAAGGTTTTGTACATCATTAAGTGCATCAAAGTTTCTAATAGTTGTAGTACCGTGCTTTGCAAACATTCTTGCATGCATATCTACTAATTCTCTTGAACCAGTATCAAGCATAACTGTATTAATACCTCTTGAAAGTGTTTGCAGGTTTGCATCTGGTCCAACAATAGATCTAAACTTATCCATCATTTTAAATGCATCTTCTTGTAGATAGAAGTATAGTGATTGAAATCTTGCTCCACCACCAAATTCGTAGTGTGTGATCCCAGCTTCTCTTGCAGCCTCTACAGCTGGGAAGAAATCATCCATAAGAACACGTCCTCCAAAAACAGATTGAAATCCATCTCTGAAAGTTGTGTCCATTATATCAATAAACTTTTTTGACATTATTAACCTTTTTTATTTGATTTTGAGTGATGAATAATAGCACCTGTAATTGCTGCAATTATATCGTCATTTGATTGATTATTGGCAGGTTGCCACTCTTTTGAATTAGATGAAATTTCATCCGTCTTCGGTGCGTACTTTGCGATTAAATAAGCTTGTGCTTTTAATGCATAGATCATAATAATCAGAAATAGAAAGACTATCCCCATACCAAGCACCATAAACTTCAGTGCTTCCATTACTAAATTTAATTCCATTTTATACCCCATTTTTTGTATTTATTACAAATAAAGTTAATGCTATTTTATATTAATTTCGCTTTAGTAATTATTTATCTTAAGTTATTTATATGAATTTATATCATATTTATAAAATTGTGTCACCTATTTTATACACAATATTATCAATTCTAATACAAGCTTTCACTATAACTAAACCTATCTCTTTTATAATCACTGTCATTTTGGCATCCTATTCTTGATTTTTATGTCAAATTGTAATATAATTTTTAAAATACTTTCAAAAATATTGCAAATTGCAATATTTTTATTCTATGAGGGGGAATTAAAATGTTAAATGCTGGAGAAATAATAGAAAAACTAAAAGATATTTTGAGTTCAGATGGAAAAAATGGAAAAGTTTATGATAAAGATGTCGCTGACGCATTAGATTTGACACAAATTAACTTTGCGACAATGAAAAAAAGGGATAAAATACCATTTGATAAAATTTTAGACTTTTGTGCCATAAAAAAAATATCTATTAATTGGCTTTTGTATGGTCAAGATCCTAGCTCACTAATAGATAGTACGGATAAATACTGGGTAAAATTTTATCCAGGGCTTGCTCTAAGTGCTGGAGGTGGTTCCCATTTAGAATCTGAAGAATATGAAAAACTTGATGTTCCAGATTTTTTCATATCTAATCTTGGAGGAAAAGAAAATATAAAAAATATTGAAGCTATTAATGTTACGGGAGAATCTATGGAACCAACATTAAATGATGGAGATATTATATTTGTAGATAATGCAAAAAAAGATTGCATTAAAGATGGAATATACGCTATTTATACACCAGATGGACTACTTGTAAAACGAATTCAAAAAAGAACTGATGGAAAATTTGATATAATATCAGATAATGAAATATATTCAAATCAAATCATCTCTAAAAGTGATTTAACTATACATGGAAAGGTATTAAGCTCTTTTGGCTCAATATTTTAGACAATTTGAGATAATTTATACTTTACTATGCTATAATCTTATAAATTTATTCAGGAGATAATTAATTGGACCCCCACTCCCTTTTATGCCATACAATCAATAAGCAGGTATTATGGAATATTTAATATTTTTATTTATACTTGTAATTTCAATTTCATTTCTTTGTTCTATATTAGAATCTATACTATTATCTGTAAATGTATCATATATTTCTGTATTGGAGCAAGAGCAAGCAAACGCTGGTAAACTTCTACGAAAACTAAAAACAGATATAGCTAAATCTATTTCATCAATACTAATTTTAAATACTTTTGCAAATACACTAGGTGCAACTGCTATTGGTGTACAGGCACAAATTGTATTTAATAACGATAGTAATTATGTATTATTTGCTTCTATTTCACTAACATTTATGATTCTTTTCTTTGCGGAGATAATACCTAAAACGATTGGTGCTGTATATTGGAAACAATTAGCTCCAACTGCAGCTAGAATTATTAATATATTTATATTTATCACCTATCCTATTATTATTTTTACATTATTTGTAACAAAAAAGATTAACAATAAAAATAATGACAGTGATTCAGTTTCTCGAGAAGAGCTTATTCATAGTGCACTTCTAAGTGAAGAGGATGGTGTAATTAGTGATATGGAATCTGATATTATTGAAAATACCTTAATGTTAAAGCAAAAGAAAATTAAAGATATTTTAACACCTAGAAGTGTTGTTTTTTCTATCCCTAAGGGTACACCAATAAGAGATTTGCTTGATGATAAAAGAACTTTTAAATTTTCAAGAGTACCGGTTTATGATACGAATATTGATAATATAGTTGGTATGGTTTTAACAAAAAAGATTTTTAGACACGCTATTAATAATCCAGATATACTTATCGAAGATATTATGTCTAAGGTATCAAGTATCAATGAAAATATACCTGTATTAAAAGCACTAAATAGTTTTACAAAAGCTAAAGGACATCTTTTAATTGTAACTGATAGTTATGATCAAACAGAAGGTATTGTCACACTAGAAGATTGTTTAGAGACACTACTTGGTTTAGAGATTATGGACGAATTAGATACAACGGAAGATATGAGAAAACTAGCTTCAGCAAAAATGAAAGCTAAAAGAAAATTACAAGATAATAGCAGCAACTAAAATAATTTCAGTTGCTCTTCTTTTTTATCAATTAAGATAGATTCCAATTCATCTCTTGACTTTCCTACAATATATAAACAATTAAAATCACAAATTTTTATATGATTATATAAAGAGATATCATCTTTAAACTCACTAATTATAGATATTTTCGCAAAGCCATACATCTTTTTAATAAAAGATATTTCAATATTAGAGATATTCTGATATTCACTAGCAATAATAAATCTATTTGATTTACCAAATTCAACAATATTATAATCATTATCTATAAATATTGGTCTAAAATGTTTCAACTTTCTAATATTAGATAATTCATATTCTAAAGTATCTATACTATTAATAAAGTTCACTATAGATATTAAGTGATTAATATATAAATAAGGGATCCTAAGACTATTGTAGTATTCTCCATCATATGAAAAGGTAGTCGTAAACATAGATTTAATAATTAAATTATCAACTTTATACTCTTGATATTCAATATGTTTTGATAATGGTTGAATTGCATTCATAAATAACCTACTTGAAGATACCAATATGGTATCATTTTCAATATCTTTTAAATTATTTATATCATGCATAATATTGCCGCTTAAAAATTGGATACTTTTCTTATTTACAAGCACTAGCTTTAAAATATCAAAACTCACTATATCACAATAATAACTTTTAATCTCTTTATGACTTAATAAAAATCTTGTAAGTCTAAGCAATGCATTGTCCAAATCTATAACTTTAATCCAAGCTATCTCATTATCTATAGAATCATAATCTATATTATCAACATCAAAGATAATAGCAAATGCACCATTTTCAATTGCAAGTTTTATATCATCAAGATTATTTGATAAAAAAAGATCACCATCATGTATTTTCATTGGATCTGTATTGATTTGTGTAATAAATGATATAGAGGGGGTATTAAGTAATTGCCCCTCAACTATATCTGTAAGTGTTCTTATTTGCACATCAACACTTAACTATGAAATTTTAGTACCTGAAGTTTTTGATTTTTCTGGTCTTATTAAACATAAACCATTCTCATCTTTTGCTGCAAGTAACATACCTTCACTTAACATACCCATCAGTTTAGCCGGTTTTAGATTTGCAACTACACAAGCTTGAGTTCCTACTAATTCCTCGGCAGAATAAAACTCCTTGATACCTGCAAGAATTTGTCTATTATGTTCTTCACCTACATCAACTTGAAGTTTTAAAAGTTTATTAGATTTTGGAACCTCTACTGCTTCTACAATTGTACCTATTCTTAATGTTGTCTCAAAAAATTGATCAATTGTAATTATATTATCCTCTTCCATAGTAGAATCTTTTTTTATAGATTCTTTTCTTGGTTTTTCTACTACTGTTTCAGCTTTTTGAACATCAGCAGTTGCAATTAACTCTTCTTCAATTCTAGGGAAAAGTGCATCTATTTTAGTAATAACTGTATCCTTTAAAAGCTCTTTATTTTTTAAGATTGAATTGTAAGAATTATTATCTACTGTAAACCCAATAGATTTAGCAATTTGAGATATTTTTTCTGGCATTACAGATTCAAGTAAAATAGAAACTTTTGCCATAATATTTGTAATAAGTGCTACTAATGCCATAGCCTCTTCTTCTCTTCCATCTTTCATCATAGCCCATGGTTCATAATCACCAATAGCTTTATTTGCAATAGTTAGTACTTTCCAAATATCTTCAAGATATCTATTTAGTTGCATATTAAAGATATACTCTTCAATATTTTCTAATATAGCATCAACCTCATCAAGCTCTTTTTGATGATATTTTGCTACATCTTTTGAAGTTACTTTAAAGTCAAAATATTTACCACTCATACCTTGTATTCTATTTAAAAGGTTTCCTAAGTCATTTCCTAGATCAGAATTTATTCTATCCATTAATGCTCTTTGAGAGAAGTCTCCATCTTGTCCAAATGGAACCTCTCTAAGCATAAAGTATCTAAATGCATCTAAACCATATGCATCAGCAACCTCTTTTGGATCAACTACATTCCCTTTTGATTTTGACATCTTTTCACCATCTCTTGTCCACCATCCATGAGCTGCAATATGATCTGGAAGTGGAAGCTCTAATGACATTAAGAATGCTGGCCAGAATATTGCGTGGAATCTAAGGATATCTTTTCCTACTAAGTGAACTTTTCCTGGCCAAAAATCCATATTTGATTCATCTGTACCATAACCTAAGGCAGTGATATAGTTCATAAGTGCATCCATCCATACATACATCACATGGTCATCATCCATATTATCAGGAAGTTTTACACCCCAATCAAATGATGTTCTAGAGATAGATAAATCATTTAATCCACCAGATACAAAGTTTACAATCTCTTTAGCTTTTGCCTTTGGTAAGATAAACTCTGGATTATTTGAATAAAGCTCTAAAAGTTTATCTTGATAATTGGATAATCTAAAGAAATAACTTTCTTCTTTTACAACTGTAGTTGGTTTACCACAATCTGGACAGCCAATACCATCGTCGTTTAATTGTGCATTCGTAAAAAATGTCTCACAACTTACACAATAGTTACCTTCATAGTGTCCTTTATATATATCACCCTTGTCAAACATCTTTTTAAATGCTTTTTGAACACCAATTTTGTGCTCTTCATCCGTAGTTCTAATAAACTTATCATAGCTAATATCAAAATCATCCCATAAAGATTTAAATTTACCACTTACCTCATCTGCATACTCTTTTGGCGTTTTACCTCTAGATTCGGCACTTTGGGCAATCTTTTGACCATGTTCATCTGTTCCTGTTAAAAAGAATGTATCATAACCTACTAGCCTAGAGTACCTAGCTAACATATCACCAATAATAGTTGTATATGCATGACCAATATGAGCTACATCGTTTACATAATAAATTGGTGTTGTGATTAAGATTTTTTTACATGAATTGTTTGTTGACATTTTTGTTCCTTGAAGAAATGATTTCAATTTCAAATTTTTTTATTTGTGAGCGATTGTATCTAAATTGTAGTTAATTTATAATATTTTTTCTTGCCCTAATCTATAAATAGCAAAATCATATTTCATTGGATCACTTTCATCAAACTCTTTTAATTTTTGTGTGATTTCAACTGCTGACTTTAAATCGTATGTTTTTCTTTGAAGTAAGCCTAATCTTTGCCCTACTTTAAATGTATGAGTATCAAGAGGAAGTATTAAATCTTTTTTATCTACTGTTCTCCACAGTCCCATATCTAGATTATCATATCTTACCATCCATCTAAGATACATATTATATCTTTTGTATGGAGAATTACCTACAAGCTTAATATTACCATCTTTGTCTTTCTTAGGAAATGAACCTATCAAAAACTTATATCCATCACTTTTATACTCATAAGCTTTATGTATAGCAATTAAAATTGATTCAATCCCTTCTAGTACATTATTATTTTTATCATATCCTATTTTAAAGATTAATTCTAATGATTGTTCTTTTTTCATCCTACTTAATGCTATAAAGATTGCAATAACATCATCTTCTTTTTGAAAACGGTAATATTTCCCTTTTAGTTGAGCTTTAATAGTCTCCTCACCTTGATCTAATAGTGAAAAATCTAATGATCTTAAAAATTTAACTATAAGCTTTGCATTTCCATATGCAAAGAGAGCACATAGTAGTGATATATACTCATCGTTATATTTTTTTGCTACTATAAGTGGATCAAGCTTATCTTCACTTAACTCATCTACACTATCCCTAGTATTAACTTCTTTATCTAGTATTTGTTTTATATTCATACGATATAATACCAAAAATTAATAAAATGGAATTTATTTGAGTAAATTAAAACTTATAGATCAAGGTGTACTATTTATGCTATTAAGTGCACTCATATCTGCTCTTAATGGTGCAACAGCAAAAATATTATCTGATCATATAGATGCTTTTGAGATGGTATTTTATAGAAACTTAATTGGTATGATCATTATTGTATATGCACTTAAGCATACTCCTCCTATATTAAATGGAGGCAAGTTTCATCTTTTGATTTTAAGAGGTTTATTTGGTACTGCTGCTATGCTGTTATTTTTTTATACTATTACAGTTATACCTTTAGGTGAAGCAATCACTCTAAATAAAACATCACCATTTTTTGTAACTGTACTAGCTTTTTATCTTATGGGTGAAAAGATAAATATAAATACATTTATTGCATTAATACTGGGATTTATAGGTATTGTATTAATTGTCAAACCTTTTGGTTTAGTATTTTCATATGATCATATACTTGGAATTTTAGGTGGTTTTTTTGCTGCTGCTGCATATGCTACAATCAAAACAATTAAAGATATATATGATACTAGAGTAATTATGCTATCTTTTATGGGAATTGGAACTTTAGTACCATTTTTCTTTATAGAATTAAAATTTTATGATGATTATATAATTTGGTCTCTAATTGTATTTATGGCTGCTATATCTACACTTTCACAATGGCTTCTTACAAAAGCATATAGCTTAAGCAAAGCAAGTATTATAGGTGTAGTAAGTTATACAAATATACCATTTGCTATAGGATTTGGATGGATGCTAGGGGATTCATTTCCACAACTTTTAACATTTATAGGGATTAGTCTTATTGTATTGGGTGGTATTTTAGTAGGAAAAAAGAAGGAAGAAAAATGAAAAAACAATCAATACTAATTACTGGATGTTCAAGTGGAATTGGTTTAGAAACAGCTTTAATAATGAAAAAGAAAGGCTTTGATGTATATGCTACAGCAAGAGATATAAAAGATGTAGAGCATCTAAAATCATTGGGATTAAATAGCTTATTACTAGATGTAACAAAACCTGATACTATAAGTTCATGCTTAGATGAAGTAGTAAAAAATACAGGTGGTACACTGGATATACTTTTTAATAATGCTGGATTTGGACAACCTGGAGCTGTAGAGGATTTAACTACAAATGTATTAAAAGAACAATTTGATACAAATGTTTTTGGTCTTCATGAAGTTACACTACAAGTATTACCTATTATGAAAGCTCAAGGTTATGGTAAGATTATCAATCATAGTTCAGTATTGGGTTTAGTTAGTTTAAAATTACGAGGTGCTTATAATGCAAGTAAATATGCTATAGAAGGTCTTAGTGATACTTTACGATTAGAGTTACAAGATACTAATATTAGTGTATCTTTATTAAATACAGGTCCTATTATAAGTGAATTTCGAAATAATGCAAAACAAAAAGTAAAAGAGAATATAGATATACAAAATTCTAGATTTAAAGAATCTTATGAAAAAAGTTTGAAGGCAAATAAAAGCGATGTACCATTTACTTTAAATGCAAATGCAGTAGCATCAGTAGTACTAACTATTGCCAATAGTAAAGCACCACTCCCAAGATACTATATAACTAAAGCAACATACCTCTTAGGATATTTAAAAAGAATTTTATCTACAAAACTACTGGATAAAATACTAATTAAAATATAATTCTTCTAGATGATATCTATATTATAATCACCTAGATTAACATCTCCATCTTGCATAAGTGCAAGTGCTGATGTTTTAAAACTCTTTTTACTAAGATCAAAAATTGATTTAATTTCCTCTGGTGTTGATTTTAATCCACACTTTACAGATCCATTATTTTGTTCAATAATCTTATATATATGATTAGATACATTTGATCTTTTCTTAGATGTTTTTTGTTTAAACTTTACTAAGATTGAACCATCTTGTTTTATAGATCGTACAACTCCACTCAGCTTTGATCCAATTCTTAAAATATTATCACCAAAGTCTTCAGATAAAATTACTGCTTCATATTTATTATCAACAATAATTTTATACCCATGAGGTACTTTAGATAATACTATAAACTCTACTGCTTGACTTGATTTTAAGTCTTTAGTTCTTTTGATAAGTGCTTTATGGAATACTTCCGAACCTACAAGTTGATTTAAGTCTCTATCATATACTACTTTTAATACCCTATTTTCACCAAATCTAAATTTAGAATTTTGATGCTTATTTGATACAAATAGATCCTTTTCAATTCCCCAATCTACATATACACCATCATCTTTTATCTCCTTTATCTCGAAGATATTAAACTGATCTCTAAGTGTATTTGGTTTTTTGATTGTAGCATGAAGCTTTGATCTTGAAGATGTAAATACAAATACATCTAAAACATCATCTATATTATATTCATCATCACTGTTAAATACAACCTCTTGATTTTCATCTAATGATTTTAATGTATATCCATACTGATTTTTACTTACTATTTTAAGCTTATTCATAAGCCCAATTTCTATATATTTATTAATTTCGTTCATGTATCCATTTTATCATAATTTAGATACAATTCGGGTATGAATTATCTAGAAATCAAAGCAAATCAAAAATTATCTGGTGAAGTAAGAGTAAGTGGCGCTAAAAATGCAGCTTTACCACTACTAGCTTCTACAATACTATCATCATCAACTGTACAAATTGGAAACCTACCAAATGTTGTAGATATCAATACTCTACTAAAACTTTTAGAAATGCTTGGTGCCAAGTTTGAAAAAAAGACACATCATATTGAAATAAACACCAATACAATAAATGAGACAAAAGCAACATATGACATAGTTAAAACTATGCGAGCATCTATTTTAGTGCTTGGTCCATTACTTGCAAGATTTGGACACTGTGAGGTATCTCTTCCTGGTGGTTGTGCTATAGGACAGCGACCAGTTGACCTTCATCTTAAAGCATTAGAGCAAATGGGTGCTAATATAGAGATTAAAAATGGTTATATACTTGCAACTGCTCCAAATGGCTTACAAGGCACTACTATTGTATTTGATAAGATTACAGTAACAGGTAGTGAAAATATTATTATGGCTGCAGCCTTAGCACATGGTGAAACAACTATTATTAATGCTGCAAAAGAGCCAGAAGTAGTTCAACTATGTGAAGTATTACAAGATGCAGGTCTAGATATATCAGGGATTGGTACTAATACAATTAAAATTACCGGTACTGGTCAGAAGCTACTTAATTTCAAAGCATTTAATGTAATTCCAGACAGAATAGAAGCAGGAACTTACCTATGTGCCGCTGCTGCTACTAATTCTAAAATTACAATTACACATGTAGAACCAAATCATCTTGATGCAGTTCTAGCAAAATTTAAAGAGATGGGATATGGTATAGATAAAACAAATGATACTATTACTCTTTTACCAACAAATGATATTAAACCTGTAAATATAACTACTACAGAATATCCAGGATTTCCTACTGATATGCAAGCACAATTTATGGCTGTAGCTACACAAGCAAATGGTACATCTATAATTGATGAAAAATTATTTGAAAATAGATTTATGCATGTTAGTGAATTAATAAGAATGGGTGCTAATATCACATTAAATGGAACAGTAGCAACAATTACAGGTACTCCAAATACACTTACAGGTACAGATGTAATGGCCACAGACCTTAGAGCTAGTTCTGCTTTAATTATCGCTGCTTTGGTATCAAATAGCACTACTACTGTTCATAGGATTTATCATCTTGATCGTGGATATGAAAATATTGAAAATAAATTTAAAGATTTAGGTGCTAGCTTACTTAGAAAATCAGAATAGTTTATATAGATATTTTTCCATCTATAGCTTTAGCTAACGATAAAATATCTACATTTTCTAATGATACACCAGTTGGTACACCTTGAGCAATTTTAAAGAAACTAAGATCAAACTTTTCCAATCTTTGCTCAATATATAATATAAAAGCATCATTTGCTAAACTAGGTGTAATAGCAAATAAAACATCTTTCACACTATTGTTTTGTACAAAACTAATAAGTGAATTTAAATTATATTCATCAATCTCTTCAATTACAAAATACTTACCATCAAATTGATGAGATTCTTCAATTACAAAAATATCCTTTGCATTTTGAACTATACAAAGTTTATCATCATCTCTATACTCATCTAAACATATTTCACATATCTCGTGCTCACTAATTGAACCACAAGAAGTACATTTTTTAACATTTTTAATTGCATCTTCTATACTATGTGCTAATTTTAAACCACAAAAAGTATCATTATGTACAATATGGTATGCTAGTCTTAATGCTGATTTCTTACCAATAGTAGGTAAGGCTTCAAATGCTTCAACTAAATCATAAAATTTTTCTAGACCCTTTTTCATAAGATGGATTATACCTATTTTTAGATAAAATCGCGACAATTATATATAGACTCAAGGAAATAAACTATGGTAGATTTATGTTATTACGAGATGTTATCAGTATCAAAAGATGCTGACAAAAGTACTATCAAAAAAGCATATAGAAAAATGGCTATGAAATATCATCCAGATAAAAATCCAGATGATAAAGAAGCAGAAGAAAACTTCAAGCATGTAAATGAAGCATATCAAGTTTTAAGTGATGAAGAAAAAAGATCAATATACGACAGATATGGTAAACAAGGACTAGAAGGTCACGGTCAAGGTGGTGGACGATCTGGTGGATTTGGTGGTTTTGATGATCTTGGTAGTGTATTTGAAGAGATGTTTGGAGGAGGATTTGGTGGTGGCCAAAGACGAGAAAGAAAAACATATAATTATGATTTAGATACAGAGATTCAAATTGATCTAGAGTTTAATGAAGCTATATTTGGTTGTACAAAAGATATAAGCTATAACTATAAAAAAGCTTGTAAAAAGTGTAAGGGTACTGGTGCGAAAGGTGGTAAGCTAAGTACTTGTAATTCATGTCAAGGTCAAGGTCAAGTTCATATGAGACAAGGATTTATGACATTTGCTCAAACTTGTCCTCATTGTCAAGGGTCTGGTCAAAGTGTAGCTGACAAATGTAAAGATTGTGATGCATCTGGTTATGATGAGACTAAAGAAACATTTGAAGTAAATATTCCAGAGGGTGTAAATACTGGAAATAGAATTAGAGTTGGTGGCAAAGGTAATATTGCACCAAATGGAAATAGAGGTGATTTGTATATCAGTATTAGAGTACAAGAAGATACTCACTTTGTAAGACATGAAGATGATATATATTTAGAAGTACCTGTATTCTTTACTCAAATAGCTCTAGGTACGACTATGACTATTCCTAGTCTAAGAGGTGAACTAGAGCTTAAAATTCCAGCAAATACTAAAGATAAAGAGCACTTTACATTTAGAGGTGAAGGTGTAAAATCTGTAAATGGTTACGGTCAAGGAAACTTAATAGTTCAAATTAAAATTGAATATCCAAAATCTGTAAATAGTGAACAAAGAGAACTGTTAGAACAATTACAAGATAGTTTTGGTGTAGAGAGTAAGCCACATGAAGATAACTTCTCTACAATGTTTGATAAAGTAAAAAACTGGTTTAACTAAGGATATTTATGCAATTTAAACAGATTGATACAAATGATAATATTCAAGAAGTGATTAATACAGCATTTAATATTAAACTAGATATTGCTGGTTCTTGGGGATATAGTCAAGATAGTGCTACAGTTATAAATTCTGTAGGTGAATTTACTAAAGAGGAACTACAACTTACACTAATGTCTATGAGAGCCCACATAGAAATGTCTATGATGCTAGATGAAGAGGATAGATATGGTGGTATTAATCCTTCTGAACTATCTAGAGAAACTATAATAGTTGATAACAATACATATGAAAAAGTTATATATAAAATATCAGCTACAAAAGATTTAGTTAATAAAAGACTAATGAAAGAATATAAAGATAATCTAGGTAAAGATAGTTTTGATATAGAAGCACACTTTAAAGAAAGAGCAGAAAATGCACTTGAAATAATTTCAGAATATTGGTATGATATAAGAAATTAAAATACTTCAAGGTATCCAACATGTTAAAAAGAATTTTTTTCTTAAGTTTATTATACGCAACTTTTATTTTTGCAAATGAAAGTTTTACAATTGATTTTAATGATGATGAAATTATTATCAATCAATATAAATCTTCACAGTCAAAGGATTTGCTAATTGTATTTCCATCACAGCATGGTCTTACAGATGGATTAGATAATCTATTACAAGATATAAATAAACAAAATACTGAAGTATGGCTTGTAGATCCTTTTAGTACATGGTTTTTATCTGCTACAAAATCAAGCTTAGATAAAATACCACTTGATGGATATGTCCAAGTCATTAAAGAGGCACAAAAAACTAAAAAAAATATATATTTATTTAGTAATGACAAGGGTGCTACAAATTTATTAAAGACTGCTCACAAGTGGCAACTAAATTCAAAAAATATTATCTCTGGTATTATTTTAGTATCACCAGATCTATACCAACAAAGAAAAAATGCAGGTGTAAAAAGAGTACTAGACCCAATAGCCAGTTCTACAAATCTACCTATTTCAGTTTTTATACCAGAAAATTCTATACTCGCTTTACACAAGGAAAGTCTAAGTTATGCATTAAAAACAAATGGTAGTTATTTACAATTACAGATGCTACAAAATGTTAGAAATAGATTCTTTTTTAGAGATGATGCTATTGAAAGTGAATTACAATTATCAAATATATTTAGCAGTTATATATTATCAAGTATGAAAGAATTAAAAAAACATGCAAAATATAAAAAAGCTATAGATATTTCATCAAATCAAAAAATAGATAAAAAAACAAAACGTAAAATATTTGATAAATATACTGGAACATTAAAAGCTCAAGATTTTTTACTTGAAGATTTAAAGGGTACAAAACATAGTTTATCTGGGTACAAGGGTAAGGTTGTGCTTTTAAACTTTTGGGCAAGCTGGTGTCCACCATGTGTAGAAGAGATTCCATCTATGACAAGATTAACTACGAAATTAAAAGACTCACCATTTACAATCTTAGCCATTAATCTTGGTGAATCAAAAAAACAAATGTCAAAGTTTATAGCAAAACATAAGGTAAATTTCCCAATACTTCTAGATCCTAAAAAAATCCAACCTAAAAACTGGAATGTATTTGCTTTCCCATCAAGCTTT
>JADHTT010000005.1 GCA_016784825.1 Campylobacterales bacterium | reverse complement strand
TGATGACCTAAGTAGTATTTCAAATCTATATTTATCAGCTATTTTATATATTTTACTTTCACCAAATCCAACTACTTGTATCTCTTGACACTTATTAGCAATATTGTGATATTTAAACATCTCTTGCTGTGCCATTGTTCCGTTTTTATGGCTAAATATAACCTTAGCTAGTCTTATTTTTGGAGGATACAATGAACCTCTAAATTTTAATTCTTCATTTAGAAATTCTTCAAAATCACTTTCCTGTAAGTAATACTCAAAGAACTCCTGATTTTGTGTCTGAATTAACACCTCGCCATCTGTTTTTCTACCACTTCTTCCTGCTATTTGTATGGCTAGTGATAGAGCATTTTCTCTTGCTTTGTAGCTCTCCATATTTAATACAGAATCAATACCAAGTATTACAGCTAAACTTACATTATGATAGTCATGTCCTTTTGATAACATTTGAGTACCTACAAGAATATCAATTTTATTTTTGTTAAATTTATCAAGAATATCTCGTAGTTGTTTATCTGTTCGTACCTTATCTCTATCAAACTGCCCTATTGTATTTTGAGGAAATAATTGTTGAAGTTGTTCAACAACCTCAGCAGTACCAAGCCTGCTATTTTTAATGAAACCTGTAGTACATGAGGGACAAGTATCTGGTATTTTTTGAGTATAATTACAATAGTGGCATTTTAATGCTCTAGCATCTCTATATAAACTCATACTTACACTACAATATGGACACTCTACGGCTTTACCACAATCACTACATACTTGATATTTAAAATTTGCTCTAGTTGGCAAAAAGATAATAACTTGCTTATCATTGGCTATAGTATTTGAGATTTTACTAAGAATAGTATCATTTAGTTGTAGTGCTGAGTTATCAAATACAATAGTATTGTTTTTTGAATTAAAATATTTTTGTTTGATTCTAAAATACGGTACTTTTATAAAAGAACTAATTGATGGTGTTGCACTACCAAGAATCACTTGTATATCATATTTATTAGCAATATATAGGCTCAAATCTTTTGCATTGTATCTTGGCTTGCTATCACTTTTATAAGAGCTATCATGTTCCTCATCAACTATCATTAGACCAAGATCCTTAAATGGTAAAAATAATGCAGATCTAGCTCCGGCTACTATTTTGATGCTACCATCTAAAACACCATCTAAAATAGCATCTCTTCTCTTTTTTGTTATTTTACTATGCCATAATGCAATAGTCTTACCAAAAACCTTTTCAAGTCTTTTTTGCATCTGTGGTGTTAGTGATATCTCTGGCATCAATAAAACAATTTGCTTACCTTGATCAATATGTCTTATCATTGATTGAATATAAATTTCTGTTTTACCACTACTAGTATCACCAAATATTAATGAACTATTATTTTCTACAGTAAAATCATAAGCTTCTTGTTGAGAACTTGATAGTTCTATATTATTTTGGTATTTGGGTACCTTAGAGCTATAGTCAATAGTATTTTTAAATGGATGATATAAACTTAATGCTTCACCGATACTACATACATAGTATTGACTTATAAATGAAGATATCTCCAGCATCTTTTGATCATAGTATAAACCATAAACCTCATCTATGTCTTTACATTTAAAGTCTGGTATTTCTACTTTATTGATAATTACAGCATCACTACTTACTTTTCTTCCTCGAAGTGGTACAGAAACTTTTGTACCAATAGCAATATCTTGCTCTGATTGATAAGTTAAAAGCCCTACAGGAGATTTAAGAAGTGATACTTCATAATAATTCATCTAGTAATATCCTCACAATACTCTTGTACTTTATGTAAACAATCAAATTTACCTATATCTTTTTCATATTTAAATTCGATACTGCTATTATCAATTTTTACTTCATAAATTGAGTCTGAATTTTTTATAAATGTATTTATATTTAGATTAGTGAAAATACTATCTAAACTCACTGGATATTGTGCTGTCGTATTTTTAAGCAATAGATCATTTCTATATTCATTAATGCTTGATCTAATTAATAAAACATCACCTCTGGCCTTCAGAATATTTGTACTATGGAAGTATTCATAAAACTTTGGCACAGCTTGTGATAATAAAATTGCTAATATCATTACTACAAATATTAACTCTAGTAGTGTAAAAGCCTTTTTATCGATTATTGCCATTAAGCTTATCTAGTAATTGCTCTAATTCATTATTGTATTTTACAATTTGATGTGATTGTTTGATATATGCAGCTAATAGTTCTTTTGTATTAATGTTTCTTTGAGTTGGAACGAATTTTGTTAATTCATCTTTGAAGGCATCATCTTTATCTGGACCAATATTAACAGTATAAGCTTCATTATTGATATAAAATGTAATCTTTTTATTTTCCATTAATCTCATCCATAATATCTGATATGTCTATATCTAGTTCAAAATCATCTTCATCTTTAGAATCCAAACTTTTAATAGTAATACTTGATAAAGTTTCATCTATACTTAAAAGCATGTCTTCACTTCTTTTCAATAGTGCATCATTAGTAGAACGCAATGATAATACCTCACCTTTTAGGTGAGTATTTTCCTCTATTAAGCTATCAACTTTTAAATTTAACTCTTCAAATATCTTCATATATTAATTGTACCTAGCTTTTTCTAAAGACTCTATTTGCATCTCTTTTAGTCGTTTTTTTAGATCTTTTTTTACCAGAGTTTTCATCTTTTTTCTTTGGAGCTTTTAAACCTAACTTTTGACTAAGAGATTTTTTCTTTTGTTGTTTTTGTCTTGGTTGTCTATCTTTTAGTTCAAACTCTTCTAATACTTCTCTTTTGATACTAAGCTTTAGGTTTCTTTCAACTTTAGTAAACTTATTATATTCAGTAGTAGTAAGTATTGTAATTACAATACCTTTTTTGTTTGCCCTACCTGTTCGACCTACTCTATGTGTAAATTCATCTGTCTCTTCTGGTAGATCATAATTTATTACAAGTGGTAACTCTTTGATATCTATACCACGTCCAGCTACATCAGTTGCTACTAATACTTGAGCTTTTTTAGATCTAAAATGTTTAATATTTTGTGTTCTTTGTTTATACTCAATATCACCATGTAATCCAACAGCTTTGATACCTTTTTTTTGTAAATAACTAGTTACCGTATCAGCAGTCTCTTTCATATTTACAAATACAAGTATCTGTTCAAAGTTATCATTTTTGATAATATGTGCTAAAAGTTCATCTTTACGCTTTTTATCAACTTTAATAGCTCTATGCTCAATTAGTGTAACTACATCTCTTCTATCTGATACTGCTACAGAAACAGGATCATGT
Organism: Campylobacterales bacterium; assembly: GCA_016784825.1. Next base: position 11,191 of record JADHTT010000005.1, on the reverse strand, counting down.
AAAAATTCTTTACCTAGTTTTTTGATATTTTGAGAAATAGTAGCTGAAAACATCATGATTTGACGCTTTGGACTACAGTGAGCAAAGATATATTCTATCTCTTCTAAAAAACCAAGCTCTAGCATAGTATCTGCTTCATCTAAAGCAATCATATTTACACTAGATACATCAATAATCTCTTCTTTGATCATATCTTTTAATCTACCAGGTGTTGCTACAATGATATCAATTCCTGTAGATAGTTTACCAACTTGTGAACCTCTACTAATACCACCTTGAATCTTTGTATGTCTAACTTTTAAGAACTTTCCATATGCATCAAGTGCTACTGAAATTTGATCTACAAGCTCTCTTGTAGGTACTACAATAAGGCCACGCAATACTCTATTGTCAGGTTTAATCATTTTTGATATTCTATCTAGCATTGGTAATACAAATGATGCAGTTTTACCTGTACCTGATTTTGATGCTGCTATAAGGTCTATACCTTTAATAGCAATTGGTATTACTTTTCTTTGTATTTTAGTAGGATGTTCATACCCTTGATTCTCTATAGCTTTAATAATATTTTGATTTAAATTTAATTTTGTAAATGTATTTATAATATATTCCTTGTGTATATAGGGCATCTCTAAAAACTAATACATTCATAGCTTTAGTATACTTTTTGATATATAAGGCTATGAGTTGAAGTCCTACCCGTAGGTAATACGAAACGATATAACGTAATATATCAAAAAGTATACAAAGCCCAACGGGAAGGGAAACTAAACAGATATTTCACCTAAAAATTTTTAAAGTTACCTACGGGTAGCTTGAAAAATTTATTAGTCAAAATCTCAAGTTTATTTTCTCCTTCTATGAATAATATTAATTTTTAGAGGTGCCCTATAGGATATTTTAGCCAAAATTAGCTTATTTTGGTATAATTGATATATGAATTCAAATATCAAAACACTACATTCACTTATAGGCAGTATAATATTTATAGCTATAGTATATTATATATTTTTACCAGTTAATAAAATAGTTCAAATTATATTAGATGAATATATTATCATCATACTAAATATTGTAAGTTTACCAGTGCTATGGTACTTTAAAAAGAAACTACAAAACTTTGAAATAGTTGCGTATATACAAAATATAGACGAAGTACCACTTCAATCAACATTAGTCTTTTTATTGATATTCCAAGTTGTTGATTTTTATTATGAAGGTGGTTTTATAGGTATGATATCTTTATGGTTTATGTATTTTGTATTTGCTACTTTGATATGGCAAATCACACATATAATAAACTATTACAAAAATTATAAATATTATGAAAAATATATTTAGAATATTTACAGCTGTTGTAGCTATATCAATGGTCTTACTAATGGTAATATCATACAATAATAGTAAATATGATGGTAAAGAACTACCACTTGAGATACAAACTAAATTAAAGCAAAAAGAATACCATATTCAAAAACTAATAGTTCAAAAGTATAATAAAAATATTAATATACCAATTATCATTTCAGATAAAATAAAAGATAACTTATTTGGTCTAGCTGTATATGATCAAAATTCTATTAAAATTATTTTGAATAAAAATAGATTTCAAGAGAGTAGTGACTATATGATTGATTATGTATTACCCCATGAATATGCTCATGCTTTGATGTTTGTATTTAGAGACTTTACAAAAGAAAATGGCGGTCATACTTTAAAATGGCAAAAGATATGCCTTGATCTAGAAGGTAAAAAATGTGATAGATTTGTTAAGCATGATGATATTGTATTAGGGAAGTTGGAGTTTTTATACTAATGAAAAAGATTTACTTAGTTGGTGGAGCCGTTAGAGACAAGCTTCTTGGGTACGAAACTAGTGATAAAGACTATGTAGCCGTAGGATATACTCAAGATGATTTTTCATATCTTAAACAAGTTGGAAAAGATTTCCCTGTATTTATTACAGAAGATGGTGATGAACTAGCTCTTGCACGAACTGAAAAGAAAGTAAGTACCGGATACAAGGGATTTAGCGTAGATACTGAAGATATAACATTAAGGCAAGATTTAGAACGAAGAGATCTTACTATAAATAGTATAGCTTTTGATGAGGAATTAAATATTATTATAGACCCATATGGTGGTCAAAAAGATATAGAAAAAAAGATACTAAGACATACATCTCAAGCTTTCGTAGAAGACCCCATAAGAGTACTTAGGCTTGCTAGACTTAGGGCTAGATATGGCTATGAATGGAAGATATATAGAGATACAAAAGTATTAGTATATAGTATGAAAGATGAATTAAAACATCTACAGCCAGATAGAGTATATAAAGAAGTATCAAAAGTTTTAGAACTAGATAATAGCCATATCTTTTTTGAGACACTATTTGAACTTGGAGTTTTGGAAGATATTTTCCCATCAATATATGAGCTTACAACTTTAAAAGAGGGATCAAAATATCATCTTGAAGCAAATGTATTTGAACATACAATGCAGATGCTAAAAAATATATCCAATGGTTCTCCATTGCAAAAACTAACTGCTATTTATCATGATATTGCAAAGCCTATATGCTATAGGACAGATGGTGATTCAGCAGGACATGAGCAAAGAAAATTAGTTTTACCACTAATTGATATGCAACTACCTACTAAACTAACAAAAAGAATGTTGTTTTTAATAGAAAATCATATAAAAATATATATTTTATTTACAATGAAAGCATCTAAAATAGCTACATTTTTTGAAAGCTTTAGAAAAGATAGACAGCTTCTAATAGATCTTATTATAATTGCCAATGCAGATAACCAAGGTCGTATAGCAATAGATACTACAGAAAATCTAGATGAAGAATTATTATTAAATATATTTGATGATATAGCACAATATAGTCCAAAAGCTTGGATAGATATTCAATATAAAAAATCTAAAGTGCCAGAACCCGAAGTGATTAAACAGCATATACATAACTATAATATTGGTATTGTGAAAAAGTATTTGAAATAAGGCACAACGTAAGCCGCGTCATGTCGAGGACAATAATTTATCTAGCTCCTAGATTACTCTAGCAGTCGTGCGAAGAGGAAAAATGTGAAGTTTTACCACTCTCTTCTTGCTACTGGTTGGGTTTACATAGCATCAATGATTACTCAAAGACCTGGTGAGCTCTTACTTCACCGTTTCACCCTTACCTTAAAAAAGGCGGTTTACTTTCTGTTGCACTATCCCTTAGGTTACCCTAGCCATTCTTTAAATGGAACCATACTTCACTGTAGCCCGGACTTTCCTCTTGATATTGCTATCAAGCTATTGTCTGTTGTACCTTAAGTGTAATATTATCTAATTTGTTCTTAATCTATTTACCTAAAAGATCTTGCATTACTGTACGACGCTTAGTAGTTTCAATACGCTTACAAGCAGTTGCAAAGGCTTCATCTTCACCAACTACATAACACATCTTTTTAGCTCTAGTGATTGCTGTATACAATAGCTTTGTATTATGCATGATAAAATGGCTAAATGTCATAGGTATCAGTGCTGTGTCATACTCCATACCTTGAGTTTTGTGAATAGTAAGACAGTATGCAAGTGAGATTAAATTTTGAAGCTCATCAAAATCATAAAATACCACAGTATCATCATTTGGATATAGTATCACAGCCTTTGACTCTTCAAAATCAAGCTTGATTATCATCCCTAATTGACCATTAAATATACGCTTTTCAAGAAAATCAATACTATTATCTCTATACATTTGCATAGTTTGAGCTTTCATATTTGTATTTTTGATATGGATAACTTTGTCAGCTAGTTTATATTCATAAAGTCGAGTTTTTACACTAGCACCTCTATTTGAATTAAATAGCTTTTGAAGTTGTATATTTAAATTTTCTACACCAAGTAGCCCACTTTTCATAGGGGTGATTACCTGAAATAGTGTAAGAAATTTTGATATTTCTTTCTCTTTGATTAGTCTATAGGCATCTTTAAGATAATTACTCGAGATATTTAAGATAGAGTTTAATATATTATCTGTATTTGAGCCTCTAATATTAGATAGTTCATTTGCACTTGCTGTTGCTTTTGTAGAATAATAATTGTCGATTGAAACATCTTCAAATTTAAAATCATCATAAGATTTTTTATACTCTGGTACTTGACCACACCTAATCTCATTTGCAATGGTTGCTATTGCTTGATTTTCATTTTGTCTATATATTTTCGTAAGCTTACATACAGGGGCAAGCTCATATTTCATAGCATCCGCTAATACATCCCCTGCTCCAATAGCTGGTAGCTGTCCATCATCACCTACTATTATAAATACCGTATCATCTTTGATTTTTGAGATCACTTGATAAAACATAACTGAATTTACCATAGATGCTTCATCTAACAATACTACCTTGTAGTCTAAATAGTCTTTTTCAGCAGCACTAAGCAATAGTGACTGAATAGTACTACTTTTGTATCCTGTAGTATCACTAATACGCTGAGAGGCAATTCCACTTAAAGCTATACAATGTATCTCATCATAGCCATAAACCTCTTCTAGAAGCTCTAATAGTGCCCTACTTGATGTAGATTTACCTGTACCAGCATAACCAACAAGCATCAGAGTATTATTCCCATCATTTATAAGTGATACAGCGTTCTTTTGCTCCTCACTTAGTGTAAATCCTAATGTTTGTTCTTTCTTAGTGATATATGTATCAAAATCTTTGATAATAATATTTTTTGGTGATTTTTGTCTTTTTTCAAAAAAATCTATTATATTTTTTTCTGCATGATAAAGCATACCAGGAGAATATCTATGCTGAGTAGTTTTAAATATTTCACTATGTCTTACCATATGATTTAAAGTATTCTCATATAGTCTATTTTCATTTTCAAAGTTTAGTGCATCATCTAGAAGCATAAACATCTTCTCTTTACCTATAGAGCTATTTCCGTTTGAATTACAATACTCATCTAAAATAAAATTTAGACATGCAGATATTCTAAATTGACTTTTGTGGTCTATACCTATTGCTTTGGCTATTTCATCTGCTTTTTTAAAGCCTATACCTTTTATCTTGGTTAGTATATATGGATTTTCTTCTATTTTATCCACCATATTTTCAACTGCACCAAATATTTCAAATATTTTAGAAATTAGATTGCTAGATACTCCATATTTAGATAGATACGAACCAAGCTCTCTCATATGCTTAAACTTTTGCCATGATTTTACAATAGTAGATAACTTTTTCTCTTTGATACCTTTTTCTTTTAATAATCTATTTGGATCATTATCAAGTATATCTATTAGCTCTTCTTCACTAAATTTATCTAGTAAAGATTTTGCTACAGCTTTACCTACACCTTTTACAATCTTTGTCAAAAAGAAGTATAGTTCAGCTTCTTGAACTTCAAGTGTGACAAACTCAAACTGTGAACCATACTTTTTGTGAGTAGTCCAATCACCAGTCATAATAATATCAACACCTACAAGCTTTTCAATATCTGCATCAAAGTAATTTCCACAAATCTTTTGATCATTTTCCAGTACAGCTATACAGTAGCCATTTTCAGCATTTGTATATAATACTTTTTTGATTACACCAGTAAGATTAAATTGTTTTTTATTTGACATTTATTTATTAATATCCATCATTGAATTTGTGTTTTGAGTGTTTGTCTTTTTTATAGATATTTTTATTTTTTTCTTTGTGTAGTAGGTTTGCTTCTTTTAAAAGCATAGATTTTTCATCTTCAAAGTCTTTAGAATGATTATCCAAAGTACCTAAGATAAGATTTACATAATCTTGAAGCTTTGACATATAACCACTATCAAGTCTAACTGCTTCTACTTTTTCTACAAATTCAAAGTTTTCATGCATCTTTTTTTTAAATTTTTCAAAGTGAAAATCTTCTTCTGGTGCTTTTAATAGATTGATTGCTCGTTTGGCAAACTTTTCTAAGGCTCTGATGTATCTAAGTCGTAAAGCTTTTTCATTAAGTGGTTTTTTTTGAATCAAATCTATAGTTTCCTTTTGTAATTTTGATATTATATTTAAGTTTGAATTAAAAGCTTTAAAAATCTAAAGGTGATTTAATATCATCTTTATTTAATTCTTTTACAACATGGGTGTATATCATAGTAGTTTCAATAGATTTATGACCTAGTAACTCTTGTATACTTCTAATATCAGTTCCAGTTTGCAGTAAATGAGTTGCATAAGAATGTCTAAAGATATGTGCAGATACTTTTTTATCAATAGTACATTTTTTTACAGCATTTTTTATATTTCTAGAAAATGTAACTTCCAAAATATGATGTCTTCGTATTGTACCACTTCTTGGGTCTTTAGATACTTTATTCATAGGAAAAATATATTGCCATTTCGTTTCATATTTGGCTTTAGGATATTTTTTATTAAGTTGATATGGTAATTCAACTGTTCCATATCCATTATCTATATCTTGTTGGTGTATCTCTTTGACCTTTTTGATTTGAATTTTTAACTCATCTTTTATTTTTAATGGTAACGGTACAGTTCTATCTTTTTGTGATTTACTATCCCAAATATAAACTTTATCATAGCTAAAATCTATGTCTTTTATTCTAAGATTTAATAGTTCATTCATCCGTAGTCCACAACCATACATAAGTTTTAACATTACTTGATAAAGTCCATTCATATTTAAAATAATTTGCTTCACCTCGTTGATACTTAATACAACAGGTATATGCTTCTTTTGTTTAGCTCTTAAGGCTTGAATATTTTGGTCTTGCATAGGTATATTTAAAATTTCTTTATATAAAAATAAAATTGCGTTAAATGCTTGATTCTGAGTAGTTGGACTCACATGATTATCAATAGCTAAATGAGTTAAAAATTGTTCAATCTCAATTTTTCCCATATCCTTTGGATGTCTTTTATTATGAAATAAAATATATCTTTTTATCCAAGATAAATAAACTTGCTCTGTTCTAATACTATAGTGTTTAAATCTAATTTTATCTCTAACCATTTCTAATAATTTTTTTGCCATTTTATCTCCAAAGTGTATCTATCGTTTTGCTATACTATTAAGATTTTGTCCGTAATAGTAATACATTATGATTGACTATTACGGACATACCTTATTAGTCCAATATTAAAACTATACCTTAATTGAATAACTTCTTTAAAAAATATGTCAAATTGCAATACTTTTTAGTAATATTTTGTAAGAATGACTTATTTATAGGCTTTGTAGCATTTTCAATATCATACATTTAAAGTGTTATACTATTTGATGATTTTTAGGGTGTTTGATATATAATGTATGTACAATAAATAGTTATGTCAAAAGGAGACAATATACGACAATGGATGATTTTAGTAATAGCGGTATTTATATTTAGTGGTTGTGCTACAAAATATCAATCAACAGGATTCACTGGTGGATATACAGAAACAAGATTAGGTAATAATGTTTTCAATGTATCTTTTCGAGGAAATGGTTTTACATCAAGACAAAGAACAGCAGATTTTACATTGTTAAGGTCAGCAGAATTAAGTTTGAAAAATGGTTATAAATATTTTATTATTACAAATTCAGAAAACTATACTAGAAATAGTACATATACTACACCAACTCGCTCACATACAAATATAAATGGTAATGTTTATGGAAATACTTTTTATGGTTCAGCAAATACAAGAACATATGGTGGTCAAACATATAATATATCAAAACCAAGTACAAACAATACGATAATATGTTTTAAAGAAAAACCAAAAAACAATACTATTGTCTATGAAGCGAATTTTATTATTAAATCAATAAAAGAAAAATATGGTATCAAGTAAAGAATGGACTAAAGATAGAATTGAAAATCATCTAATAAAGTTATTACTCGATAATTGTTATAAAATGCTACAATTAAATTATGACAAGATCACAATAACAAAATCAGAAAGTCCAGATTTTATTATTGGTGATTGCAAAAATACAATTGGTATAGAAATTACAAGAGCATTAGACCAAAATATGCAAAAAGTAAGTTTTATCAGAGATACAGAGTTTAATAACACATCAATTTGCCCAACTTTATTTGAAGATGAGCAAATGTCAAAACAGGAAATTATTAATCTTTTGAATAAATCAAAAGACAAGTTAATTGGAAGACCGTATAAAGGTTACGAATTAGAAGAAAAAGTTTTAAATGATATTGTTAATGCAATTTCTAAAAAAATAAAAAAATTTGATAGTTATAAAAAATTTAATGAAAATATTTTATTAGTGCATTCAGAAACTAGAGCTACACTTGATATTGATATGGTTACTATTAATTTATCAAAATATCTTATTGAAAATAAAGACAATATAAAATATAACACAATTTTTTTAAAACTGGGAAATCAAATATTTAATTTTAAAAATGAAAATATTTTACAATGTCATATAAAATAAAAATATCAATATTATCATATATTCAAAAAAATATGTTATTATTGTATTATTAGAGTTGAGGAGCTTATCATGATGCAATTATCAATACAAGAACCAAAGATAGAGCAATTTTTTAATCACTCAAAAGATGAAATTATAAGAGCTTTAAAATTTATTGTAGAGAATAATATAAAAGATTTTGAAATAAATCAAAATAGTTTAGAACTTTCGATTAAACAAAAAGAAGAACTAAATTCAAGAATTTTATCATTTCACAATAACCCATCAATAGGTCGTTCATGGAATAAGGTTAAAAGTGATATTTCAAGATAATAATGAATATTAAACTACATCCAAAAGCGGAAGAGGATTTGCAAGAAGCATTAAGCCATTATTTTAAAATAGATTTAAATCTAAAAGAAAAGTTTATTCATCATTTAGATTTAACATTTAATAAAATATTAGACTTTCCAAATTTATATCAATATGAAACAAAAACATCACAAAAAGTTTTGATGGATAAGTTTCCTTATATTGTAATATATGAACAATATGAAGATGTAATTATGATATTAGCTATATTTCACACTAGTAGAAATCCAATAAACTTACAAGGCAGGACATAACAAATCGTAGAAATTTAACAAGGCTATACTGCGGTAAATTTTAGCTTTTACTTAAAAATAAAGTTTCTACACAATACTAACTTTTAAGTAGTAAAACGCCTTGTAACTTAACTCAACTGTTGTATCTATATGTATAGAAATTTCAGCAACTATTAACAGGATTTATAAAATGAAAAAGACAGTTGTTGGAGTTATATTTTTAACATCAATATTATTAGGTGGCGACTACTTAGGTAATTATAGCAGTAATCCATACGGAGCGAACTCGTCAAATAATAAGTATGGTTCAGGAAGTAAATATCGTTCAAATAGTATAAACAACTCATACGGACAATATGGCAGTAAGTATAGTAATAATCTGCAAATAATCCTTACGCAACAAATGCACCAAAACTTTATGATTCACAAGGAAATTACAGAGGTAAGCTAAGTAGCAATAAATATGATCCAGATTCAGTATCAAATCCATACGGCAGATATGGAAGTAAATATTCACCAGATAGTATAAATAATCCTTATGGTGCAGGTAGCAAGTATAAAAGTGATAGTCCTAATAATCCCTACGGAACAGGACTAAAAATGTATGGTCAATAAAAAATAGGAGGAAGTTATGGCGACAAAAAGTACACATGTAGTTCCAAACAAAGAAAAAGGTGGCTGGGATATAAAGCAAAGTGGTGGTCAAAGGTCATCAGGACACTTTGATACAAAAAAAGAAGCTACTGATAGAGCAAGAACAATCAGTCAAAATCAAAATACAGAATTAACAATACATAATAAAGATGGGAAAATATCTGCAAAAGATAGTCATGGTAATGACCCATATCCACCAAAAGGTTAAATTTAAAACTTAAGTGAATTTCACTTAAGTTTTGATATAATTCAGTTAATTTACAGTAAGGATTTTATCATGCAAACATTAACAGTAAATATTCAAGATAATTTTGTTCAAGATTTTTTAACTATTATTGAGCATTATAAAGATAAAGTTCAACTTCAAAAAGATAAAAATTTAGAACAAGACCCATATTTTTATGAAAGACAACAACAATTAGAACAAGATTTACAAGAAGTTGAAAGTGGAACTGCTGAAATGATTTCACATAATGACTTATGGAAAAATATAAACAATCATTTAAAAACACTAAACTAAATGCAAATTAGTTATAAAAAAACTTTTGAAAACCAATTATTACAAATTGTAAACTATATAGCAAAAGATAAAGTTGGAGCGAGTATAAATTTTGCTAATGAACTTGAGGAATTGATATTTTTAATCCCAAATAATCCATTTAAATACAGACAATCAATATATTTTAAAAATGAAAATATAAGAGATATGACATATAAAGGTTATACTATAAATTATAAAGTAAATTTTGAAAAAGATTTAATTGAGGTTTTACGAATATTTAATAGAAATAAACCTACTAGGTAAGGCAGATACAACAAATCAGAGGAACTAACAAGATTACACTTGCGATAATTCGAGCTTTTAATTTGTAAAGAAAATTTAATTAAGTTTCAAATATTTCTGAAGTGATACCATCTTGTAGTTCACTTCAAACGTTATATTTAAGTTTTAAAGATATGATGGCAATGAAACTGTAAAATAAATCTTGCTTAAGGGAAACTCTACAAATCAAACCATCATTAAATATTTTGTTTTTAAGTGATTGGCTCAAAACTTTTTAAAAAAGTTTAATCAAAATTTCTGAAAATATAAAAATTCTTTAAATTTATATATACCTATTATGGTAAATAAATTTAAAGGAAAATCATGAACGATTTACAAACACTACTAGAAAAGGCTGAGTTATTAGCTAAAGAAAAAACAGATGGACATTTAAGTATCTTAAAATTCACAACAGGATACAAAGTATTTTTAGGAACACCAAATTTAGATATTGGAGAAGAAAGAGAAAAAGTAAACAAAATGCAATCTTTTATTTATCTAAATGAAGCACTTGATAATGTACTTAAAACAAATATTTCAATTTGGGATATATAAAGATGGCTTCTTTTAAAGATACAAATATACAAAAAAAGGATATTCTTGAAAAAGAATTAAATAAGAAATTAATTATAGCCTTAGTGTTGCTCTTTCTTTTATTCATTGGTAATATAGATGGACG
>JADHTT010000004.1 GCA_016784825.1 Campylobacterales bacterium | reverse complement strand
TGTAAATCCAAGATTAACTTCCATATTGTTGTCTTTTCGTACTTCAGTAGCAAGTTTTTCACTATGCTCTCTTGGTAGTCCAGGCATCCAGCCAGTGATTTTCTCTTTTTTATTATAAACTTTTAGTCTATTAAAATGATCTTCCATAATCTCATCATCTGTTAGTGTACAAACTCCACCATTATAGATATATCTAGATATAACTGATGCAGCTCTTTTTGCTTGGCCAGTTGCATTTACAATAGTCATAGGACCATATTCACAATCACCTGCTGCAAAAAGACCAGCTCTCGAAGTCATGTAATCCTTACCATTAGTCATAATAGAGCTCCATGATGTCATCTCAATATTCCACTCTTCTGGTAATATTTGTAAATCAAGTGATTGAGATACTGCTGGAATTAGATAATCACAATCTATTTCCATATCACCACCCTCAATCTTAACAAGTTGTGCTCTACCTCCATTTGGGTCTGGAACTAGTTCAAAAGTATTGACCTTAAGTTTTGTAATATTACTACCATCATCATATATCTCTTCAATAGCAGAATGGAATATAAATTCAACACCTTCTTCTACAGCTTCTGTATATTCTTCTAGTGTTGTATTTCTAATAATAGTTTTTTCATCTCTTCTATAAAGCATAATAACTTTTTTAGCACCTTCTCTAATTGAACATCTTACAACATCCATAGAAGTAAATCCACCACCAACACAAACAACTGTTTTATCTTTTAATTCATTTGAAGCAGGTGATCCAATATCATACTTATGCCATAGATTAACTTTATCAAGCATCTCTATAGCACCCCAATAACCACCCATGCTTGTATTTTCATTCGCAGCTCTTACTTTTTTAGAAAGTCTAGCTCCAAACCCTAATAGTGTAGCATCAAATTCTTCTTCAATCTCTTTTAGTCTATTAGCTGTTACTCTATGATTTGTAATAACTTCAACTGTTTCTAACTCAGTCACTAACTGAATATCTTTATTGTACTTTTCAATAGGCATTCTATATTGAGGAACACCTACTGCAACCTCACCACCAAGCACAGGTAACTCTTCAAATATAGTAACAGAGATTCCCTCAAGTCCTAGATAGTATGCAGCTGTTAATCCTGCAGGACCTGCACCTATAATAGCAACTCTTTTCCCATCATTTCTTGGTTTTTTTGGTTTAACTGGATGGAACCATTCTTGCTCATGATCAGTTTCCCAATCAGCACCAATTCTTTTTAATTCCATAATTGATATTGGTTCATCTAAATTAGCTCTTCTACATGCATCTTCACAAGGATGAGGACAAACTCTACCACATGTATGTGCTAATGGCATAGTTTGTCTTGTTGATACTAGTGATTCCTCAAAGTTTAAATCACGTACGCCCTCAATATACCCAGGGATATCCACATGTGATGGACACATATCTGTACATGGTGCTGTTACATTAGCAATATATTTACTATCATCTATACCATACCATTTAGATTTTTGCTTTTTATTAATGCACTCTAAGAAATCATATTCAAAATATTCAATCATCTGTAATAATGGCACGGGGACAGTCTTACCTATTTCACACTTACTAGTAACTGTCATTGTCGAAGCAATCTCTTTAAGATGATCTAGATCAGATAATTCACCTTCACCACGACCAATTTTATCAAGTACATCATATAGTATTCTACCACCCCATCTACCAGGTGCACATCTACCACATGCTTCACTATATTCTTGATATTGCCTAGCATAATTTACAGCAAGTTGGACTACATCTACATTTTCATTAAAAAGTGCAAATCCATCCCAACCTACGAATGCATTTGTTTCATTACTAGAGTCATATGACACTGGTAATTTATGAGAAGATTCAGCCCATTCATCTTGGTTCACACCTCGATTATCTACAACCTCATCTTGCCATACTGAAAAATAAATTTTTGACATCTATCTTACTCTTCTTCCGCTTCTTCAACTACAACCACTTCTGGTTTAGTTTTTTTAATCACTACAGTCCAATCAACTTCATTAAATTTTAATGAATTCATTAAGGTATATTGATTCTCTTTAGCTAAATCTGCTACTTTTTGAACTGGTGCAAAATCACCTATTTCAAATAAAAATATTGCATTTTCATCTTCTTTAATATCTGATGCAATAAGCTCTAACATTCTGTCATAGAAATTGTCTTTTAATGGTCTTAAGTCATATCTTTTCATTATCTATCAATCTCCCCAAATACAATATTTAAGTTACCAATGATTGTAACTACATCTGCTAATTGATGACCAGGTAAAATATCTTGAAGTATACCTGTATGCCAGAAACTTGGTGCTCTTAGTTTTAATTTATATGGATATGGAGATCCATCAGAATTAATATAGAAACCTAACTCACCTTTTGGTGATTCAGTTGCAACATATACTTCACCTACAGGTGGTCTCATTCCTTGAGTTACAAGTACAAAGTGTTGCATTAAAGAATAATTCTGAGTCATCATCTCTTCTTTTGTACAAGATATATATTGTGGAGAGTGAGCCATAAGCTGAGTATCACTATCATTATACATAGGCACTAACTGCTTAAGAATTTTCATAGATTCTCTCATCTCAGCCATATGACAAAGATATCTACCATATGAATCACACTTATCAGAAGTTGGTATATCAAAGTCTAATTCTGGATAAAGACCATATGGCATCTCTTTTCTAAGATCCCATTTAATTCCACTAGCTCTTAATGATGGTCCAGTTAGACCCCATTGTCTAGCCATTTCAGGTGAAATAATACCAACATTTTCTAGTCTCATCTTCCAGATTCTATTCTGATTCAATAATCCTTCGTATACTTCTAGTTGCTCTGTTAGTGTAACTATGAATTTTTCTAGATTACAAATCCAATCATCTGGAAGATCTAAAGGAACTCCTCCAATTCTAACTGCACTATGAGTAAGTCTTGCACCACAATAGTCTTCCATAAGATCCATTGCAAATTCTCTTTCTCTAAACGCATATAAGAATACAGACATTGCTCCTACATCTAGAGCATGTGTTGCTAACCAGAATAAGTGAGAGATAATTCTATTAAGCTCAAGTAGCATTGTTCTAATCACTTCTGCTCTTCTTGGTGCTTCAACTCCAATTAGTTTTTCAACAGCTAGTGCATAACCGTAGTTATTAGATGTTGCTGCTATATAGTCCATTCTATCTGTTGTTGGCAAGAACTCATTATAAATCATATTCTCACCCATTTTTTCCATACCTCTATGAAGGTATCCTACATCTGGATGAGCTTTTGTAATCTCTTCACCTTGTAGCTCTAAGATCAGTCTTAACTGTCCGTGAGCAGATGGATGCTGAGGACCAAAGTTAACAACCATAGTATTATCGTCTCTATCAAAAGAGATATTTTCAAAAAACGGTTTTAATCTATTTATTTGTTGCATATTTATTTTCTCTCTTTTAATTGTTTTGTTTCAATCTCATCAAAAGGTGTAACTAGTGTTTTACCAAATAGTTTCACTCCGCCTTCTTCTTGGTATCTAATTGGAGTATCTGGCTCATTACCATTTGTAATATCAGTACCTTTTGGAACCTCATGACCAAGCCTAGCAAATCGTTGGGTATCATATCTATCTACCTGAGCAGCATCTCTTAATTCTGGTCCAATTACATCTCGAGCTTCTTTACCAAATATTTTATCAACTTCGTACCATTGTGCAGCCTCATCTCCAATTAATGGATAAGTCTTTAACAATGGATGTCCTTGCCAATCATCAGGCATAAGAATTCTTTTCATATATGGATGATTTTTAACAGTTACTCCATACATATCAAACATCTCTCGCTCTGACCAATCTGCCATTCTAAATAAAGGTTCAACTGATGCTATAGCATCATCTTTGGCTACAAAACACTTAACTCTTAATCTTTTATGCTTACTCATTGATAACATCTCATAGAAGATTTCAAACCCACCTTGAGTAGCAATATAATCAATAGCACTTAGCTCCATCATATAATTATAAGCTCTAATCTCTTTTAGATGCTTAATCGCAGATACATTATCTTCTTTATTTATATATATTACTAAATGTCCAGCTTGAATATATGCATCTTTTACTTCTACTACATTTGATAAACTAGAAAGATCTGATGCAAATGTTGAATCATTTGATACAGGCTCTTTAGCTAAAGTAGGTGCAACATAGAATCTATCTGTATGATATGATTTTTTTTGAATATCATTCTTTGGAGTATATTGTCTCATTATACTAACCTTTTTGCTTTTTGTCTCATAGAAGCAGGATTTCTTCTAATCTTTTGTTGAAGTTGCATAAGTGCATATTGAAGTGTTTCAGGTCGTGGGGCACAACCTGGTAAATAGATATCAACAGGGATAATTCTATCAACACCTTGTACTGTTGCATATGTATTAAACATACCACCAGTATTTGCACATGATCCCATAGATATTACCCATTTTGGATCTGGCATTTGATCATATAATCTTCTCATAAATTCAGCATGCTTTTTAGTTAAAGTACCAGCTACTACAATAACATCTGCTTGTCTAGGACTTGCTCTAAATATAGTACCAAATCTATCGAAGTCATATCTTGAAGCACCAGATGCCATCATCTCAATAGCACAACATGCCAAACCATAAGTCATTGGCCAAAGTGAGTTACTCCGTCCAAAGTTAACAATTTTATCAACTGTAGTTAGAACAATCGGTGCTCCACCATCTTGTAAATAATTTACTTTATGCTGTGCCATTCTAGGGCTCCTTTTTTCCATGCATAGATAAATCCTATTGCAAGTAATAATATAAATAAAATCATCTCAACGAAACCAAACCAACCTAATACTTTAAAGTCAATTGCCCATGGAAACATAAATACAATTTCTACATCAAACAATATAAATAATAAAGCCATTAAATAAAATTGCGCCGAAATACTATTAGGTTGTTTTGTAACCTCAGGCCCACACTCATAGATAGTACACTTAAGTTTTTCTGTATCTAACCTTGCTAGCTTTCTACTAACAAATCTTGAAAGTGCAGTTGTCCCAGTAAATGCAACAAAAGTCACTACAAACATCACAAACACACCAAAATATGGATGCGCTACAGCTGTTTCTGTCATTTTTTCCCCTTATTTAAAACTACGATATATCGCAGTTTATAGATGATAATTGACCAATATTATCTTATTATAAGTAAATGTAAACTTATTTGCTATCTAAAGAAACTTAAAAGTAACACTAAGGTAGCATTTTTGTAACAATATATGGCACCTCTAGAATTTTAGTAAAGTACTATGATTGTAATGAATATAATTTTTTTATCTCTTGATCCCAAATTGTATCATCAATAGTTTCAAGCACAAGTGGAATATCATCCATTCTGCTATCATTCATAATATATTCAAATGCATCCCAGCCTATTTCACCCATTCCTAAAGAATGATGCCTGTCAACACGGCTACCAAGTTCTGGTTTAGAATCATTAATATGTATACCCATTAAATATTCACGACCAACAACTTTATCGAACTCATTCCATGTTTTATCATAAGCATCTCTTGTACGTATATCATAACCAGCAGTAAACATATGGCACGTATCAATACATACACCAATACGACTCTTATCTTCAACTTTTTCAATAATATGAGCTAAGTGTTCAAATTTATACCCGAGGTTTGTCCCTTGCCCTGCAGTATTTTCAATAACAGCTTTTACATTTTTTGTTTTATCTAAAGCTATATTAATCGATTCAGCTATTAAATCTAGACATTCTAATTCGGCTGTATAAATTAAATCATCTCTATTTTCAACTTTTTTACCATACTTTACAAGGTGGCTACCTGGATGAAAATTAAGTCTATCTAAGCCTAAAATATCACATCTTTCAAGTTCATCTATAAATGCATTCCTACTCTTTTCTAATTTTTCTTGTTCAGGATGACCTAAATTGATTAAATAACTATCGTGTGGCAATATATGCTTTGGTAAAATACCACTCTCCTCTAGATTTTTAAACCATGCATCTAATGTTTTGGTATCAAATGGCTTTGCTTCCCATCTTTTTTGATTTTTCGTAAATAATGCAAATGCTTTTGCGCCTATACTCATCGCATTTAAAGGTGCATTCTCAACACCACCACTCATACTTACATGTGCCCCAACAAATTTAGTCATATTTTAATCCTTCTTTATCTTTATAAAAATTTTATTTTTTCTATCTTTAAAATTTACATTGTCTTGTGAAAATAATTTATATAAAAAATCATCTTTATATTCGTGTGAACTTGAGATATATTGTTCATTAAAGTCTTTACTATTCATACAACGTAAGCTATCTTTACAAATTTCATCTTCATATATTTTCAAATCAAGTGCCACTATACCCACACTAAATATTTGTAAATGTATATAATTATCATATTTAGTCACAAAGCCTTTATCATAAAACTTCATATTAGCAGTCTTAAAAATAATTGTAGCACCTTGAGAGGCTATTGGCTGCTTATATGTACATCCTGTGATGAATATTGTAAAGATTATAGAAAATATTATTTTTTGTATCATTAATGTATAATAGCAAATTAAGATTAAAAATTTATGGGGGTTTGTTTGTTAGTTCATATTTGTTGTGCTGTAGATAGTCACTTTTTTCTACAACAACTACAAAAAGATTTTCCAGAAGAAAAGATTGAATGCTTTTTCTATGATCCAAATATTCATCCACTTAGTGAATATCAATTAAGATTATTAGATGTTCAATACAGTTGTGAAAAGCTTGGAATAAAACTTTATGAAGGTCCATATGACCTAGATAGATGGTTAACTAAAGTTAAAGGCTTAGAGCAAGAACCTGAAAAAGGTGATAGATGTACAGTATGCTTTGATACCAGACTAGAAACAACTATACAAAAAGCGAAAGAATTAGGACATCAAAGCTTTACAACTACACTGCTAATTAGTCCAAAAAAATCTCAAGACAAACTGCAAACTATAGGAGATAGATTATCTTGTGAACATCAAATAGAATTTGTATTTAAAGACTATAGATCTGGGCAAGGCATGCATCTTCAAGCAGCGCAAGTAAAAGAAAATTCTCTATATAGACAAAACTATTGTGGATGTATATTTGGGTTAAATATGCAAAGAGAGTCACAAAATAAATTATGTGATGAACTAATGAGCCCTATTGGTCAACAGATTTTACCAGAATCGATTGAAAGCAGACTTGATATTTATAAACAAAGAGATGAATTTGAATCAAAAAACATAAGCTATAAAATCATTAAACAAAGATTTTTAAACTATAGATTATTAAGTGCAAAGATAGAGATATCCAAACAAACTATCCCATCATATTTTTTAGCATATTCAACACTTAAAAACTCAAAAACAAATGGAAGAATAGAATATACAAAAGGTGGAATCAACTATCTTAATAAAGATGAAGTCAAAATAATCACTATTGCTCAATTTAATAAACTAACTAGTAGTAAGTATAAAAATACTATAGAATTAATATTTAAACCATTATGCTTTGATGATGAACTAAAATTAAGATCATTAATCACCAAAGATAGTTATAATTTATCGACTATTATTGTTATAGATAAGCTAATAGATGGAAAAATTGAAATAGTATGTA
Source organism: Campylobacterales bacterium (assembly GCA_016784825.1). The sequence goes on along the minus strand of JADHTT010000004.1, from coordinate 8,672 downwards.
AGTCAAAAATATTTGAGGATGAAAAGGATGTCATTATATGAAGCTACTTGTATGCGCACTTGAAAGTTCATCAAACTTACATTTAAAAGAACTTTTAAAATATCTCCCAAAAGATACTGAACTTATAGGTATTTTTGATAAATCACTTGGAAATCCAAACTATGATACAAGTGATTTAGCAGTAATGGGATTTGTAGACGCAATTAAAAGGTTGCCATTTTTTCTAAAACTAAATAATGAAATGGTTACCTTAAGTGAAAAAGCTGACAAAGTTTTACTTATGGATTCATCTGGCTTCAATCTTCCACTTGCACAAAAAATAAAGAAAAAACATCCAAACAAAGAGATAATATATTATATATTGCCTCAAGCTTGGGCTTGGAAGAAAAAAAGAATTCCAAAAATTGAAAAAGCATGCGACAAACTACTTTCAATAATACCATTTGAAAAAGATTTTTATACAAATAAAGAAAAAATTCAATATGTAGGTCATCCTTTAATAGATGAAATAAATATATTTAAAGAGTCTATATCAAATAATAATAAAGTTGCTTTTATGCCAGGTAGCAGAAGTGGTGAAATTAAAAAACTAATGCCTATATTTTCAAAAGTGGCTAGCAAAGTAAACAAAGAAGCTATTTTAATAATTCCTCCTCACTTTGATGATGAATATATATCGAATACATATGGTGACATATCACAATTTACAATCTCAAAAAATACTCATAAAACACTTCAAGAAGTTGATTTTGCTTTTATATGCAGTGGTACTGCTACGCTTGAGGCAGCACTTATTGGTACACCATTTGTATTAAGCTATATTGCAAAACCATTTGATTATTTTATAGCAAAAAATTTAGTTAAGATTAAATATATCGGTCTTGCAAATATATTCTTCGACAAGATGGGCTTAGAACCTTTACACAAAGAATTTGTACAAGAAGATGTAACAGTAAATAATCTTTTGGACGAGTATAACAATATTGATCAACAAAAGTTTTTAGAAAATTCAAAACTATTGCGAAATTACCTACAACATGGGAGCTCTAGGAATGCTGCCAAACTTATTATAAATTAAATAAAATCATAATTTAATCAAAAAATAGATAAAATCTACTAAAATAATAAATGAGGATTTTAAAATGTTAGATGTAGTAGAAATTCAAAAAATACTTCCACATAGGTACCCTTTCTTGCTTGTTGATAAAGTGACTAGCATGACAGAAGGTGAAGAAATTATCGCATATAAAAATGTATCAATTAGTGAACCTGTATTTCAAGGACATTTCCCAGGTCATCCAATCTATCCAGGGGTAATGATACTTGAAGGTATGGCACAAGCTGGTGGTATACTTGCATTAAAAAGTGCAGGTCTTTCAGAAGAAGAGATTCAACAAAAAGTAATATATTTTATGAGTATAGATGGTGCAAAATTTAGAACACCAGTTAAACCAGGTGATAAGTTAGAATATAGAATTACAGTGAAAAAACTTCGAAAAAATCTAATTGTATTAGATGGTAAAGCTTATATAGATGATGAGCTTGCTAGTGAAGCAGAGCTTAAAGCAATGGTTGTAGATAAATAAATGGCCACAATTCATCCAACAGCCATAGTTGAAGATGGAGCACAACTAGCTACTGATGTAATTATTGGAGCATTTTGTATTATTGGGCCACAAGTAACTATTGGAAGTGGTACAGTAGTTCAAAGCCATTGTGTTATTACTGGTAAAACAACTATAGGTAAAAACAATAGAATTTTTCCACATTCAGTTTTAGGTACTATACCTCAAGATCTTAAGTTTGATGGGGAAGAAACTGAACTTATTATTGGTGATACAAATACTATTAGAGAACATACTTTAATTAATACAGGTACTGCTGGTGGTGGTTACAAAACTATACTTGGTAATGGTAGTTTAATCATGGGTCATGTACATATTGGTCATGATTGTATTTTAAAAGATAATATTGTTGTAGCAAATTCTTGTGCAATTGCAGGACATGCTGAAATTTCAAGTAACTGTGTAATTGGTGGAATGAGTGCTATTCATCAGTTTAGTAAAATAGGTGAATATGCAATGGTTGGTGGAGGATCTATTGTAGTTCAAGATATCCCTCCATATTGTATTTGTGAAGGGAACCGTGCAGTTTTAAGAAGCCTAAATATTAATGGACTAAGAAGACATTTTGAAAGGTCTGATATAGATGCAATAAAAAAAGCATATAAAGCTATATTTGACTCAGGAAATCCAATAGCTCAATCATCTGAAGAGCTATTAAAAATAAATAAAAATAAATTTGTGAAAAATCTAGCACAATTTGTACTAGATACAAAAAGAGGAATACCATTTGAGCGAAAATAAATTAATCTGTGATTTTTGTGGAGTAGAAGATAATATAGAGAATCCTGTAATATCTGGAGATAATGCTACAATATGTAAATCATGTGCAAAATCTGCATATGATATTATTTCTGGGCACCAAACGAAAGAAAACATAGAGTTAGAAACAACAGAGACTAAGACTCAACAACTATTTACACCAAAAGAACTAAAAACAATTCTTGATCAATATATTGTAGGACAAGATGAGGCAAAAAAAGTTTTAAGTGTAGCAGTGTATAATCACTACAAAAGAATTTTTAAACATATTGAAGATGATGAAACTGTATTAGCAAAATCAAATGTACTTTTAATAGGACCTACAGGAAGCGGTAAAACACTACTTGCTCAAACTATTGCAAAACATCTTGATGTTCCTTTGGCCATTGCAGATGCTACGAGCTTAACTGAAGCTGGTTATGTTGGTGATGATGTTGAAAATGTAATTACAAGATTATTGCAAGCAGCCGATGGTGATGTAGATAAAGCTCAGCAAGGTATTATCTTTATAGATGAGATTGATAAGGTTGCTCGTATGGGAGAAAATAGATCAATCACTAGAGATGTATCTGGAGAAGGTGTTCAGCAAGCTATGCTGAAAATCATAGAAGGAAGCAGTGTAAACGTTCCACCAAAAGGTGGAAGAAAACATCCAGGACAGGAGGCTATTTCTGTTGATACTACAAATATATTATTTATTTGTGGTGGTGCATTTGATGGAATGGAAGATATTATTGCTAAAAGACAAGGTGGTAATGTACTTGGGTTCAATCAAATAAAAGTGACAAAAAAAGATGAAGAAAATATTCTATCATTAGTAGAACCAGATGATTTAACTAAATATGGACTTATTCCAGAGTTAATTGGTAGATTACATATGATAGCAACTTTAAAAGAGATCACAGAAGATGATATGGTACATATTCTAACTCAACCAAAAAATGCACTAACTAAGCAATATCAAAAACTATTTAAAATGGATGATGTAGAGTTAGAATTTGATACAGATGCACTAAAAGAGATAGCTAGAAAAGCAATCAATAGAAAAACAGGGGCAAGAGGATTAAGGTCTATACTAGAGGAAGTTATGCTTGATATTATGTTTGAGCTACCTGACTTAAATGGTCAAACAATCAAAATTACTAAAGATATAGTAGCAAAAGACACTAGCAAAGACAAAAAGCAAATAGCTTAAAGGAAAAATAATGTTTTTAGATAAATTTATAGGTATGTTTTCAAATGATATGGCAATCGATTTAGGGACAGCTAATACATTAGTATCAACAAGAGGAAAAGGTATCATAATCAATGAACCTTCAGTAGTAGCTATTCAACATAGTAGAAGTGGTAGTGATAAAATACTTGCAGTTGGTAATGAAGCAAAAAATATGATTGGTAAGACACCTATGAATATAGAAGCTGTTAGACCAATGAGAGATGGTGTTATTGCAGACTTTGAGATGACAGAAAGAATGATTAGATACTTCATTGAAAAAGCTCATAATAGAAAAACTTTTTTAAGACCTAGAATTATTATATGTATACCTCATGGTATTACTCAAGTTGAAAGAAAAGCTGTAAAAGAATCTGCTATTAGTGCAGGTGCAAGAGAAGTATTCTTAGTAGAAGAGCCAATGGCAGCTGCTATTGGAGCTGGAATTCCTGTGGATGAACCAGAAGGTTATGTAGTAGTTGATATAGGTGGTGGTACTACAGAAATAGGAGTTACATCATTAGGTGGACTTGTATTAAGTAAATCTGTAAAAGTTGCTGGTGATAGATTTGATAGAGCAATTATAGACTATGTAAGACAAAACTCTAATTTATATATTGGAGAGAGAACAGCTGAAACTATTAAACTTACTATTGGTACTGCTATTTCATCTAAAAACCCAAAAACAATGACTGTAAAAGGTAGAGATGCATCTGGTTTACTTTCTACTATTGAAATCACATCAAATGATATTCAAGAAGCACTAAAAGAACCTCTAAAAGAGATAGCAACTGCAGTTAGAAATGTACTAGAAGAGATGCCACCTGATTTAGCAGGTGATGTTGTAGATAATGGTATTGTCCTAACAGGTGGTGGAGCACTAATAGATGGATTAGCTGCATATCTTCATGATCTAGTAAAATTACCAGTTAAGGTTGCAGATGAACCATTACTTGCCGTTGCATATGGAACGGCAAATGTATTAGATGATGAAAGGCTATTAAAACTTATTTCTAATGCCTAAGAAAACTTTCCTTCTATTTTTTATAATTCTATTTTCAGTATCATATATATTTGATATTCAAAAAGATATAAAAAATAGAATTCTGGATATTAATTACAATATTCAGATTTACTATATGCAAAAATTAATTGCCTTCGAAAAAATATACACACAACATTTTGATCAAGCTAAAAGAATAGAAAAACTCCAAAAGCAGATTTTAGTATCAAAAATGAACTCCGTACCATTGACTAAACTAGAAAATGAATTAAAGAATCTAAATAATTTTAATGATACTATAATCAATAAGAACAATATAAAAACAACAAGGGTACTTTATCTTAAAAATATATCTGATTATACACAAGTTTGGATTGATCTTAATAAATCATCCAATGAAGTAGAAGGCCTAATATCAAATGATACCGTAGCTGGTATTGTAAAACTGGAAAATGGAAAACCACTAGCATTACTAAATCAAAATATAAACTGCAACTATGGGGTATTTATTGGCAACAGTAGAGCACCAGGAATAACACATGGGATAATTAATAGCCCAAATATAGTTGTAAAATATATACCAATATGGCACGATATACATATTGGAGATGAAGTGATTACAAATGGGCTGGATAATATATTTTTTGAGGGGTTAAAAGTTGGTCGAGTCATAGAGATAAACCAAAAGAGAAACCATCAAGAGGCGATTGTTATCCCTTATAGTGGTGCATCTATACAAAAATATTACTATATACACACCACCAAATCAATTACCCCTTAATACCATCAGCTCTAGGTGCTAACAAAAAGCCATAGAATACTTTCATATACAATGCAAATGGTATTGCCCATGTTATAGCTGACCATAGATAAAGTTCTTGTGAATAAGTTTCGAAAAATGGTATTAAAGATCTCATTAAAGTTGCAATTACAATTAAAATTATCATAAGATGTGTATATATATTTACCGTTAGATGTCTTCCTGTATGAATCCAACCTACAATCATCATAATAACTATATAAGCCAATCCTAATCCACCACTTGTAATAAAGTGTCTAAAATGATTAAGGCCATTTATATCATTATTTAAAATATCCCAACCCATTAGTGCATATCCAAGACTAAGCATTACGGGAATAAGTGCAAGATAAATTACAAATCCTAAATTCAAAATAAATTTATTTTCCAATTTATAATCTGCTGTCACAGCTAGTATTGAAGCTCCTGTAGCTAATCCTATCCATCCTAGTGCTGTATTTGTTGGGTATAAGAATTCTACAGTAGTAAAAACCGATACACAAAATACTGCTAAGTTTGTCAATGGTGGTCGTGAAATATAAATATCATCAATACCCTTATCTTCCATGAGTTCATTAACAGCTTCCATATTTACTCTTCTTAAAGCTAATAACACTAATACGATAATAGCTCCTAGTGCTACTTTTAAAATACTCATGACATCTGTTGAGGCATATCCCAATTGTGAGGCAAAAAACCAAACTTCAATTGCTAAAATTGTTACTAGCGCATACCCTAAACTTGCATGTCTTTGTAATGGATCCAATACAACATCTTTTGCAAACCATATAAGCCAAATCATCATAGATACATTTAAAATAGCAGTTAACCAAACACCTGTAATGTCAATAGTCCAAAATGAAATACGACCTAATATCCATAAAATCATAATAAACTTTAATTTTTTACCTACAAATGGAACCATTCCAGGAAAAAGTTCAGGCAAACCTGTAGTTAAAAATGCCATCACTCCAGCTGTTAAAATCCCAAACAACATCTCATAAATATGCCATGTAAGTATATCATTCATAAAAGGAATTGAAACTACCCCACTCCATACCAGTCCCCATAAAATCATAGAGATTAGCATATATGGTGCTAGCATTAAAAATATAGGTCTAAATCCATAAGCTAAATATGGTGGTATATTTTTCTCATCTGGATAATAAGCATAATGGTTTGTTGCATGTAATTTCTGTTCTTGTTCATTTTGTTTATTTGACATTATTTTAACTCCAATGAATTTAATTCGAAAGTATTTATAATTACTTCATCTTGAAGTATTTTTGCAGTTTCTTCATAGACAAATTTATCATCTCTTTTTTCTTGAGGTAAATTATAATCAAACTCTTTAACTATATGTCCTGGATCTGCTTCAAGTAAAAGGATCTTATCACTTAATCTAATAGCTTCCATAATATCATGTGTAATAAATAATATACTCAAATTTTTATCTTTTACCATCTCTATTAGATGCGTTTGTAGCTCTTTTTTCAGTCCAATATCAAGTGCTGAAAATGGTTCATCTAAAAATAATAATGATGGATTAACAACCAATGCTCTGGCAAAACTTACTCTCTGTTTCATTCCACCACTTAAGTCTTTTGGGAATTTATCAAAATCTTCATCTTCTAGTCCAAATTTAAGAGCAATCTCTCTTGATTTCTGATCAGCTAGATTTTTTTTCCAACCTTTTGCAATTAAACCTATTGAGATATTATCTATTACATTTTTCCAAGGAAGTAGTCTTGCATCTTGAAATGCAAAAGATGATGATACAAAGCTATTGATTACACTACCCTCTTGCACATCAAGAAGATCAGCACATAGATGCATAAGTGTAGTCTTTCCACCACCTGATGGTCCAACTATAGAAAGCACTTGACCTTTTTCTAAAGTAAAATTGATATTTTTTAGAATCTGGGTAAAACCAAAATGATGATTTAGATTTTCAGATACTAATTTCTCCATAATTCAACCTCTCTTTTAATAGGTTCTAATATTATATATTCTATGAACATCAAGGAACCAATCATAATAGTCACAAGTGCTAGTGCTGTAGGTGTATCTAATTGACTACGAGCTACAGCAAGTGAAGCCCCTATTCCATCTGATGTTGCTAAAAGTTCAGCCATTACAACTATTTTCCAAGCCATACCAAGCCCACTAACCCATGCAGGAAATACATAAGAAAAAATATGAGGAAAATATACATCTACAAATTTCATAGTCCAAGGGAAATTAAAACTATCAGCCATCTGTTTTAAATCACCATCTAAAGTTCTAGCACCTTGTAATGCACCTACAAATATAATAGGAAAAGATGATACAACAACCGTAAATACTACAGTCTCATCACCCATACCAAACCAAATCATAGCTAATACAATCCATGCAATTGGCGGCATACCAACTAAAATTGTAACAATTGGACGACTCATCATGGATGCAGTTGCAAAGAATCCAGCTAGTAGTCCAAGAGCAGAGCCTAAGACTAGCGATATTCCAAATCCTACAGATGCCCTATATATTGTAGTGTTTATCTCTTCCCATACCATATCATCTTGAAGCATTAAAGATAGGGTTTTAAATGTCTCAAGAGGTGATGGTAATACAAGATTTCCATATACTTGATTTCCTATATCCCAACAAGCTATAAAAAGCAGTATAGATGCAATAGCACCCCAACCACTCCATAAGTATCCTGGAAAATCTTTGATAATTTTAATAATAGAATTTAGCATCTGGTAATTTTCCTCCAATTGATTTTGGATTATTTTTCTTTAATGCTTCAAAGAAAACTTCTAAATTTTTTTGACTATCTTTTGCATCTTCCATATCCAGTATCACATAGTCAATAGAATCAGCAACAGCATCTGGGTCTAGCATAGAGATATATTGCGATACCATCTCTCCTGCTTCTTTTGGATTAGCTTTATACCACGCTAAAGATTTTGCATATTCTTCATTAAATCTTTTTACAAGATATTTATTATCTACAGCATCTCCAATTACTGATACTCCAGCTTCTGGTATTTTACCTTCAACTTTAAATGTTTCACCCCATTCTTTTTGAAGATCTGGTCCTCTGTATAAATCAGGAGCAACAAGTTTCAATGGATAAGATTGAGTTTTTCTTAGTGCCATAGATGTAGCAGGCTCAGCTAATAAAGCATGATCAACTCTTCTCATAATCAACATCTGCATAGCATCTATTGGAGATCCTAGATATTTAAGCTTGAAGTCTTTTTTTGGATCTAGACCTTGTGCTTT
>JADHTT010000003.1 GCA_016784825.1 Campylobacterales bacterium | reverse complement strand
AGCTAATTCATCTACAGAGTATTTTACAGGAGATATGATATCTCTTGTAAGTGCTTCTGGTAAATCATGAAATAGTGCAGTGAAAAAGTTATTTTGAAGTCGTTTATCACAAGCTTTGATTTTAATAGAATAAAAATACCCAAATATAGCAACTGTAAGCATATGCCCAAGTACCGATGTCTCAGGAACTCTAGGAGTTTGAGCCCATCTTTTTTGGAATCTTAATCTACCACTTAGATCAATTACTTTTGCTAGTTTTTTATTAAGTGCAATTTTTCGTACACCTATTAGTTCATAGTAATCTTCTATCTCTTCTTCAACTTCTTTTTTGACATTGTCAATATCATGTAAAAATGAACTTGTCTGATAAACTATATTAAATTCCCATCGTGTAGATAAATAAGATGCAGCTTTTAGTATAAATCGCTCTTTTTTATGAATAGTTTCATCATTTAGATAGTTTTCAAATTTTTTAAGAAAGTTACCATTATCTATATCTTTAAGTGAATCAGATAGTTTTGATATAACCCATGCGTTTAGCTCTGGTCCTTTTTGTTGTAAAGCTTTGTGAAATACATCTGGTCGTATATCTGTAACTACAACTCTTCGTAGAAATTCAAATATACCTGCTTCAATTAGATTTGTGTAGTTTACATCTTTTTCTAGTTTTGCAATAAAATATGCAATGATAAACTTATGAGCTTGTTTATCAAGCTCAACTAGTTCCATCATTCTTGGATAGTCATTCCATCTTTGAATAGATGCAGATGAAAAGATACTATCTATTATTTTAGGATTTATCATTTTTAGATATCTCTTCTTCATTGTCACCACGGCCAATTAGATATTTACCGTACATCATTGCTGCAACAACACCTAAAACAATTACATAAGCAACCCATGCTTCTTGTGGTTCACCTCTAGTCATGATAATCTCCTTAAAAAATTATATTCTACAGCTTCCTAGCTTATTGATTTTTTCAACTCTACCCTCATGTCTTCCACCTTCAAATGAATTTGAATTCCATGCGTCTACAATAGCTTCAACCATACCATATCCTGATACTCTTTCACCTAAACATAATACATTTGCATCGTTGTGTTCTCTTGCCATTTTTGCAGAGTATTCATTGTGGCAAAGAGCTGCTCTAATACCATCAAATTTATTTGCAGCCATTGACATTCCTATACCACTACCACAAATTAAAATACCTTTTGAATCTTGATCTTTTAGTACAGCTTCACAAACTTTTGCTGCAAAATCTGGATAATCAACACGATCGTGCGAAAATGGTCCTAAATCTTCCACTTCATGACCTAGTTTCTCAAAAAGTTCTTTTACAAACTTTTTAATCTCAATTCCAGCATGATCAGCTCCGATATAATATTTCATTAATATATTCCCTTTGTATGTGTTGTATTTTCTTTTGCTTCATCTTCAAGAGTAGATACAGTTTTAAACATTCTATCCCATCTGATTTTTTTCTCTTTATCCCATGAGAAGTAAACAAACCAAGGTTTACCTACTATATATCTGTATTCAACTGTACCCCAAAATCTACTATCATTACTATGGTCTCTATTGTCACCCATCATGAAAAATTCACCTTTAGGTACTTGGATAGGTACAAGGTCAAATAGTTCTGTAAATTGAGAAGTTTCTCTTGTTACACTTGGGTCATTATGGATACCAGGATGCTCTTTTTTATATGGATTTTCAATAAATAGCATATTATTGATCTCCACAATATTATGACCTTTGTAGTTTGATTTTACAAATTCATTACCTTCAATTGGATGTAGGTATAGGTTTTTATCTTTTAAAAATAAGATATCACCACCAGTAGCTACACATCTTTTCACATAGTGAATTTTTGGTTGATGAGGATATCTAAATACTGTAATATCGCCTCTTTGTGGTTTATCACCCTCTATTAAGTGTCCATTGTCATTAAAATCTGGTAATACTTTTAATTCAATCCATGGGATTGTAGGAGTTGGTATTCCATAAGAGAATTTTTTTACAAAAAGCATATCACCTATTAGAAGTGAATTTTTCATACTTCCACTTGGAATCACAAATGCTTGTGCTATAAAAAATATAATAGATAATACAATTACAATTGTACCAGTCCAGCTACTAGACCAGTCGGAGAACTTTTTAATCATCTAGTAATTTCCTCTATTTTTTGCAGCTTTTATAGTATTTACAAGTAGCATTGCAATAGTCATAGGTCCAACTCCACCAGGTACTGGAGTGATATATGAACATTTATCTTTAACTGCATCATAATCAACATCTCCAACAAGCTTTCCTGAATCAAGTCTATTGATACCAATATCAACTATAATCGTATCATCTTTTACCATATCTTCTTTGATTAAGTTTACTACACCAACACCTACACATATAATATCTGCATTTAGTGTGTGCTTTTTAAGATCATCTGTAAAAATATGACATATTTCAACTGTAGCATTTGCATTTAAAAGTAGTGTTGCCATTGGTTTACCAACAATATCAGATGCACCAACTACACATACATTTTTACCCTTAGGGTCAATATTGTATTCTTTTAATAGTTCCATTACTCCATAAGGTGTAGCAGGTATAAATCCATCTAAGCCAGATACTACACGACCAACATTGTATGGATGAAATCCATCTACATCTTTGTTTGGATCAATAGCTTCTAATATAGCTGTTGTATCTACATGTGCAGGTAATGGAAGTTGAACTAATATACCATCTATATTTGGATTATTATTCATCATAGTTATAATCTCAAATATATTTTCTTGAGATATTGTATCTGGCATCTCATGTACTATTGAATATATACCAGCTTCTTTACATGCTTTGCTTTTCATATTTACATATGCTGCACTTGCTGCATCAGCTCCAACTAGTACTACTGCTAGTCCTGGAGTGATATTGTCTTTTTGTAGAGCTACTACATCTTCTTTTACTTGTGATCTTATTTTTGATGATAGAGCTTTACCGTCTAAAATTTGCATAATTGTTGCCTTGTATAGAGTATTAAATTAGTTAAGAGCTGCAATCATATCAGCAGTAACTTCTGATACATCTTTAGTTCCATCAAGTGTGATCATTACATCCATATTTGTGTAAAAGTCAATTAGTGGAGCAGTTTGCTCATGATAAGCACTTAATCTACTTTGTACAGTATCGGCATTATCATCTTTTCTAATGATAAGTTCAGCAGAACAATAATCACATACATTTTCTACTTTTGATGGGTTAAATTCAACATGGAATGATCCACCACAATCAGGACAAACTCTTCTTCCTGTAATTCTACCTACGATTAATTCATCTGGAACATTTAATGAAATAACTTTATCTAAAGAGATTCCCATATCTTTCATTAAGTCATTTAAAGCTTGGGCTTGTGGTAAAGTTCTAGGGAAACCATCAAGGATGAAACCTTTTTTACAATCATCTTGGGCTAATCTATCTTTGATAATACCAATGATAGTTGAATCTGGAACTAAATTTCCATCATCCATAAATTTCTTAGCTTCCATACCCATATCTGTCTTATCTGCAATTGCAGCTCTTAAAATATCACCTGTAGATATCTGAGGGATATCATATTTCTCTATTAAAAACTTTGCTTGTGTACCTTTTCCTGCACCTGGTGCACCAAATAGCATTAAATTCATACTTAAAATCCTTGATTTATTTTTATAGATTGTAGCCAAAAGCTAGTTAATAAATCATAAGAGTCCATTTAATTGGTTTTGGATATAATGCAGTTATTAACAACAAAGGAAATGATTTGAAATCACTATTTTTAATTATAGGTGCTCCAGGAAGTGGAAAGACTACAGATGCTGAGTTAATTGCTGCAAAACATGAAAATATTACACACTATTCAACAGGTGATATGTTTAGAGCAGAAGTTGCTACTAATAGTGAGCTTGGAAAAACTTTAGATAAATATATGAGTGCAGGAAATTTAGTACCAATTGAAGTAGCAATTAAAACTATTGTAAATGCAATTAAAAATGCTCCTACAGATGTAGTGGTGATCGATGGATATCCTAGAAGTTTAGAGCAGATGGAAGAGCTTGATAAATATCTACTAAGTGAAGATGAAGTACAGTTAGTAAACGTAATTGAAGTAGAAGTATCGGAAGATGTTGCTTGTGATAGAGTTCTTGGTCGTTCAAGAGGAGCTGATGATAGTGTAGAAGTATTTAATAATAGAATGAAAGTTTATATTGAACCATTAGAAGTTATTCAAAGTTTTTACACTGAAAAAGAGTTACTAAAAAAGATTGATGGTGAAAGATCAATTGAAGAGATTGTTGAAGAGATGGATAAATTTATCCAAAGTAAAATATAGTTAAATAATATGAATTTTTACTCTGTAATTATTGGAACAGAACTTTTAAATGGGCGTCGTAAAGATGCCCATTTTTCATTTTTAAATAATGAACTTTTAAAAAGAGGTTGGGAGCATAAAGGATCATTTGTAATAGATGATGATCCAGCTTTTATGGAGCAAGTCTTTACTCTAATTAAAAATGATCCAAAATCTGTGATGTTTTCTTTTGGTGGTATTGGTGCTACTCCTGATGACTGTACTAGGCAGTCTGCTGCAAATGTTTTTACATCTAAAAAGATGGAAGTAAATAGTGGTGCAAAAGAGGCGATTTTAGAACAATTTGGAGATAATGCATATCCACATAGAATACAGATGGCAAATCTAGCTTTGGATGCAAAATTACTTAAAAATGTAGTGACAAATGTACCAGGTTTTTATCTTGAAGATAGATTTTTCTTCGTACCTGGATTCCCATCTATGGCACAATCTATGATAATAGAAGCACTTGACAAACTATACCCTGCAAACGAAGCAAAATATAGACTTACAATGAGTGCATATTGTAGTGAAAATGAGTTAATTAATACTATGAAAACAATATCTTCTGATGTGGATATGTCATCTTTACCAATTATTGAGGGCGATAAAAGATATGCAGTTATTTCTGTATCTGGGTATGATAAAAGTTTAGTAGAAAATGAATTTGATAAATTTGTAGAATTTTGTGAAAGAAATAAAGTGAAATTTATACTAAGTGATATTAAAAAAGGGTAGAGTTAATAATAGTCTACCACTTTTAAGCTATTTGTTTATCCCCTTTCCTTTCTATCTATCATAATAATAGCTGGCATTTATAGTGTTTAAAAGAGTCATCAAAGTATTTCCAAGGTGATATCTCTTTTACATATATACATAAGAAAACGGCATTTTTTTTATTTGCTACAAGTTTACCAAATTCAATTCTATTGGGTTTATTCATATCTATAATAAATTCTATCTAATTTATGCTTTTTAACCATCTTTTTAAAAACTGATCTCTTTTATAGACTTTGGCACCTAATTCAAATTTATAATTTGGACAAGTATGTCCTAGATTCCAAAAGTCAAAATTATTTTCTTCTAAATATTGACCCAAGAGTATAAGCTGTAAGTTTCCATATCCACTATACTGCGTATCATAAAACCCTGTTAAGCTTGTATATGTTTTACCTATAATATAGCCAATTTCACCAGATATTAATTTATCATTTAAATCATTTAGTTCAAAGCTAATAAGTTCAAAGTTTTGATCTTTAAATTTTGATAATTGTTTTAAAAGTATTTCATATTCTAAAGATATCCAAGTTTGTTTATGGTGTTGTTGAATTTTATTAATCACTTGCTCTAATTTAGTGTTTATAGTGATTTTGTATTCTTTTTTAGAAAGTAGTTTTTTAGATTTTTTACTTATATGTAGATTTTCAAAATCTAATATGGCATACTCTTTTTGTATCTCTGGAAGTAAAAGTATCATACCTTGATAAGGTGTACTAGTACTAATAAAACCAGCCTTTGCTAGTTTAATGTAAAACTGTGGCGAGAAATCATCTGCAAGATAGTAGTCTTCTAGCATATTAGGATAAATATGATTTATTAAAATATCTTGATTGGATATTGCTTGATCATCTATAAAATATATAGCTTATCCTTAATCATCCACCACCACACAGACCTCTATAGTCTGTGTTTTTAATTTTCTCAAGATGCACTAGTGTTGCGGCTAGTAATTTCTTTTCTTCTACAAGTGGTTGCATCAATATATTTTTATTGGTAAGTGAAATTTTTTGGTTATCCACTAAGGCCATCACTTCATCTTTTATCTCATCTAATCTTTGATTTATCATTATTATACTTTTCATAAAGTTATTGTACAATAAGAAAAATTAAAAGTATAGGATTTAGTAATGAAAGTTTTATTAATTAAAGATGTAAAGTCACTAGGTAAAGCCGGTGAGATAAAAGAGGTAAAGCCAGGATATGGGCAAAATTTTTTAATAGGGAAGGGGTTTGCAAAAAATGCAACTCCTGAAGTGATTGAGCAATGGAAGCAAGATCAAGAAGATATGAGAATTGCACACGAAAAAGAGTTAAAAGATGCAAATGATTTTAAAGAAATTATAGAGGCTTCTAAATTTACTATAAAGCATAAAGTTGGAGCAAATGGACATCTTATTGGTAGTATTACAACTAAAGAGATTGCCACAACTTTAGGTGAAAATTCAATTGTAATTGATAAGAAACAAATAAACTTAGATAAAAAGATTAAAATGCCAGGAATATATGAAGCTGATTGTAAATTGGGTCATGGTATACATGCTATTGCTACTATTGATGTAATTGGAGAATAGGTATGTTTGATGCAACAACTATACTTGCATATAAAAGTTCTAATGGTCAAGCTGTAATTGGTGGTGATGGTCAAGTGACGTTTGGTAATACAGTATTAAAAAATAATGCAACAAAGATTAGAAAAGTTGGAAACAAGGGTGAAGTATTAGCAGGATTTGCTGGTAGTACAGCGGATGCATTTAATCTTTTTGATATGTTTGAAAATCACTTAGAAAATTCTAAAGGTGATCTGCTTAAGGCTGTTGTTAATTTCTCAAAAGAATGGAGAAAAGATAAACACCTGCGACAACTAGAAGCTATGATGCTTGTATTAAATGCAGAACATATCTTTATTTTAAGTGGTACTGGAGATGTAGTTGAGCCTGAAGATGGTGCATTAGCATCTATAGGTAGTGGTGGAAACTTTGCAATAGCAGCAGCTAGGGCTTTGAAAAAACACTCAAATTTAGAACCAGAAGAATTAGTAATAGAATAACTAATGACTGCTGGAGAACTATGTATATATACAAATCAAAATATTAAAATATTAAAATTAGAGGATACGAAATAATGGATATGACTCCTAAGCAGATTGTAGCATATTTAGATGATTATGTAATTGGTCAACAAAATGCAAAAAAGACTATTGCATTAGCACTTAGAAATAGATATAGAAGAATGCAATTAAGCGCTGAGCTTCAAGATGAAATCATGCCAAAAAATATACTTATGATAGGATCTACTGGTGTTGGAAAAACAGAGATTGCTAGAAGACTAGCTAAAATGATGGGCTTACCATTTGTTAAAGTAGAAGCTAGTAAATACACAGAAGTGGGATATGTAGGTCGTGATGTAGAATCAATGATAAGAGATTTGGTATTTGAGTCTATTAATATTGTTACAAAAGAATACAAAGATTCAATTATTGGTGATATTGATAAAGAGGTATTAAGACAAATTATTGAGATATTAGTGCCACCACTTCCAGAGTCTGCTAGTGATTTAGCTAGAGAATCATTTATTAAGACATATAATCTTATGGAGAAAAAGCTTTTAGATGGATCTATGGATGATAAAAAGATTACAATAGAAGTACCTAAAAGAACTCATATAGAGGTGATTGATAGTAATATGCCTATGGATTTTACTGCAATGTCTGATAGCTTAAATAATATGCTAAAAGGTGCTAAAGATCAGAAAATTAAAAAAGAAGTAACAATTAAAGATGCTAAAGAGATTTTAAAATCTGAAGCAAGTGAGAATCTTCTTGATCATGAAGCTATCAAGATAGAAGCTGTTAAAAGAGCACAAGATGGTGGTATTATATTTTTAGATGAGATTGATAAGATTGCTGCAGGTTCAAATGGACAAAATGCAGACCCTAGCAAAGAGGGAGTTCAAAGGGATTTGCTTCCAATAGTAGAGGGTAGCAGCGTTCAGACAAAATATGGACAAGTAAAGACAGATCATATATTATTTATAGCTGCTGGTGCATTTCATGTGAGTAAACCATCTGATATGCTTCCAGAACTTCAAGGGAGATTTCCTCTTAGAGTTGAACTAAATGCACTTGATGAAGATGCTATGTATAAGATATTAACAAATACAAAAAACTCACTTCTAAAACAATACAAAGCATTATTAGATGTTGAAGATGTAACACTAGAATTTGAAGATGAGGCTATTAGATCGTTTGCTTCTTTAGCTGTTAATGCAAATGAGAAGACAGAAGATATTGGTGCAAGAAGATTACATACTGTTATTGAGAGAGTTATTGAAGATATTTCATATGATGCAAATGAGCATAGTGGAGAGACTTTTATCGTGACAAAAGAATTAGTGCATGAAAAACTTAATGATATAGTTGAAGATGAAGATACAGCAAGGTATATTCTATAATGATCATTGATACGCATACTCATCTTGATAATGCAAAATTTTATGATGATGTAGATGAGGTTATTCAAAGAGCCATTGATGATGGAGTTGAAGCATTTATTATTCCAGGTGCTGATCTAAATGATCTTCCTCGTGCAGTAAGTTTGAGCGAAAAGTATGAAAATATATTTTTCGCTGTGGGTGTACATCCATATGATATTGATAATTTTGATATAAGTATTATGGAAAAATATGTAAATCATCCAAAGTGTGTAGCAGTTGGTGAGTGTGGACTTGATTATTATAGGCTCCCTGATGATGAGACTGCAAAGTTGGAAAATATTGCTTTACAAAAAGAGATATTTATTAAGCAAATTGAATTTGCAAAAAAAGTTAACAAGCCTTTGATAGTACATATAAGAGATGCTTCATGTGATAGTAAAACAATTTTACTAGAAAATAATGCCAATGAGGTTGGTGGAGTGCTGCATTGTTACAATGCAGATGAGCAACTAATATCACTAGCAGATCAAAATTTTTATTTTGGTATAGGTGGAGTGGTGACATTTAAAAATGCAAAAAAGCTTATTAATGTATTTCCAAAAATTCCACTTGATAAGTTACTTATTGAAACCGATGCACCATATCTTACGCCACATCCACATAGAGGTGAACGAAATGAACCAAAATTTACAACACATATTTCAAAAAAGATATCTCAATTGATTGATATGAGTGATGATGAGGTACAAAATCTAACTACAAAAAATGCTATAAAATTATTTAATCTATCAGTTTAGATTATTAATCAATTTTTAGATAAAATAAGGACAATAAGTATAAAGGTTTTATTTGTCTAAAATAGTTTTTAGTATTTTATTATTGTCAACATTATCTTTTGGGTCACTAGTAAATTCAGCATTTGTTTACAGTGATTTGAAAATATTAGAAGATCTAGACTTAGATAAGTCCTTTATCACAGATTCGAAACTACAAGAGACATATAAACATATTGTAAATCAAAATCAAAGAAAATATGCAAAGCATTTAGATGATGCACATCTTTTTGTACCTACAATCAAACAAATTTTAAAGCAGAACGATATCCCACCTGCTTTTCTTTATCTTGTAATGGCTGAATCAAATTTCTCATTAAATGCAAAGTCGTATAAAAAGGCCTTAGGCTTGTGGCAATTTATGCCTAGAACTGGTGAAAATTATGGACTTAAACAAGATGAATATATAGATGAAAGAATGGATATTGTTAAGTCTACTAGAGCAGCAGTAACATATTTGAAATCTTTGAAACAGAGATTTGGTAAGTGGTATCTTGCTGCAATTGCTTATAATTGTGGTGAGGGTAGGGTATATGAAGCTTTAACTCGAGCTACTCTTGATATGTATCTTGAAGATAATAAAAATACAAAAACTACAAGAGAATATAGACAAATTATTAGACTATATCAAAGAGACCAGTTACCATTTTCTAAGCTTTATGGTGTTTATAAAAAGGTAAAAGAGTATAACTATACTCCAGGGATTAAGCAATTACTTAAGGTTCAACAAGGCTTAGAAAGACAATATCTTCCAGGGGAAAGCCAAAGATATATAAGAAAGATTATTGCGCTTGGATTAATGAATAATCGTGAATTTATAGTAAATGACAATAAACATCTTTTAAATATTGGTATTGGTCAACCTATAGCATCAGTTGATGTAAAAGGTGGAGTTCTTTTAAAAGATGTAGCTAAATTAGTTGGTATGAAGTATGAAGATATATATGCTATAAATAAACAAATAAAACAAGGGATACTCCCTTTTGAAGAAGATACTTGTAATATATATATTCCATATTCTAGACTATCAAGGTTTCAAGCAAATATAGAAAATCTAGGTGAGTCTAAATATGCAATGCACAAGGTTAAATCTGGCGATTCTTTATATAAGATTGGTAAAAGATATAAGTGTAATTATAAACTAATTAAGAAATTCAATAAATTAAAATCAAATATATTATCTGTGAATCAAAAACTAATTATCCCTATAGATCCTGAATTTGCTCCTAAAAATGATGAAATATATATTGTAAAGAATGGAGATACATTATCAAAGATTGCAAAAGATTTTAAAGTAGATTTAAAGAGGCTAATGGATGAGAATAAAATATCATCTGGTTTTATAAATATTGGAGACAAAATTGTTATATCTTATGAATAGGCAAGCCTTATTACTAGTAGTGATGGTTGCTTTATTTAGTGGTTGTACTAATACTGTATATTCTAGTGGTGTATATAGAACGTATAAGAAGAGCCATATGGCAGTATCACCACAAAAGATTAGAGATTCTAAGGCTATGCATAGAGCTACTATGCGTCCATATGTAGTATTTGGGAAAAAATATTATCCAACTACAGTAAGAATTAATCAACAGTTTGAAGGTATTGCATCTTGGTATGGACCAAATTTTCATGCTAAAAAGACATCTAATGGTGAAACATATAATATGTATGCAAAAACTGCAGCACACAAAACTTTACCTATGAATACGATGGTTGAAGTTCAGAACTTAGAAAATGGTAAATCTACAATTGTAAGAATTAATGATAGAGGACCATTTGTAGGAACAAGAATTATAGATCTTTCAAATACTGCTGCACATGAAATCGATATGGTTAAAAAAGGTACAGCAAATGTTAAACTTACAGTACTTGGTTTTCATAGTCAAATTGCTCATACTGTAGCACAAAAAAATGAAGTTATGAGTGTTGGTAATTATTATGTGCAAGTGGGTGCCTTCTCAAAATATAATGGAGCAAAAGTAACACAACGAAAATTTAAGAATTTAGTTAGTAGCGAATATAATGTTATAATTAAAAAGAATAGTCATGATGGACTTAATAGGGTTTGGATTAGTGGATTTAGAAGTGAAGATGAAGCAAAAAACTTTAGAGAAGAAAATGGTCTACAAGGTGCTATGATTATTGCACAATAATTTAGAAAAGGAAAAATATGACTGAAATAAATAGAGAAACACGAGAAACAAAGATACAATGTAAATTAGATATTAATGGAAATGGAAAATCAAATATTAGTACTGGTGTTGGCTTTTTTGATCATATGCTTGAAGCCTTTAGTAAGCATAGTGGGATTGATTTAGATATAGCATGTGATGGAGATTTGCATGTAGATGCACATCATAGTGTAGAAGATTGTGGAATTGTAATTGGTAAAGCTTTAAAAGATGAAATCTTTCCTATAAAAGAAGTTGAAAGATATGGAAATGCTACTGTTGTAATGGATGAGGCCGCAACTACATGTGCATTAGATTTAAGCAATAGACCATTTTTGGTTTACAATGTAGAAGTTTTTGGAAAAGTTGGTGAATTTGATGTAGAACTTGCTGAAGAATTCTTCCATGCTTTAGTATTAAATGCAGGTATTACATGTCATTTAATTAATGAAAGAGGTTCAAATAAACACCATATTTTAGAAGCTACTTTTAAATCATTTGCAGTTGCTTTAAGAAGAGCCCTAGTAGAAAATAAAAAATTAGGGATACCAAGTACAAAAGGTGTATTATAATTATGATTAAATTAATTGTATTAGATGTGGATGGCACACTTACTGATGGTAAAATAATATATGATGATAATGGAATTGAATCTAAAAACTTTGATGTAAAAGATGGTTTAGCAGTAGCTACTTGGACTAAAAAATTAGATAGAAAAGCTGCTATTATTACAGGTAGAAAATCAAAGCTTGTAGAAAAAAGAGCAGCTGAATTAGGTATATCACATTTGTACCAAGGTGTTCATAATAAACTAGAAGTACTTGAAGCTATATGTAAAGGTGAGGGGATCAGATTAAGTGAAGTTGCTGCTATTGGTGATGATTTAAATGATTTAAAGATGTTAAATGGTGTAGGTATATCATTTGCACCAGCAAATGCTGTTGAATATATTTTAAATGAAGTAAAAGTAGTTTGTAGTAAAAATGGTGGAGATGGTGCTGTACGAGAGATGATTGAGACTATATGTAAAAATGATGATATATTTGAGGACTTTATAGACGTATGGCGATAGATAAGTTTATATATGTTTTATTAATCTTAAGTATATCAACTCTATTTATAGATATTGATACTAAAAAAGAGGTTTCAAAAAAGAAAGAACAGCCTTTTTTAGTTGTGGAAGATTCAATTACTTATTCAATTAATAAAAATAATGTAGACAATATTGTAGAGTCTAAAAGATTCTCAAAATTTAAAGACGCTGAAGTTATGGAAGATGCAATAGTAGTAAGTAGAGTTCAAAACAATAAAGATACTACAGATACTCTAAGTGCAAAATTTATGATTAAAAAGGCTAATGATATTGAACTAATAGATGATGTTAAATATAATAGAGGTCATAATATACAATTACATACATCTAAGTTACAATACAACACAAAAACAAAGATAGCAAGAAACACAGTAGAGTTTACTGGAAAATATAATCAAAATGCAATAGATGGAACACATTTATTTCTTGATACAACAAAAGATATAATGAGATCAAAATCTACACATTTTGATATAAACCTAGGAGAGAGTCAATGAGAATATTTTCTTTATTAATAATGTCAGTTCTTGTACTATTTGGTGAAGCTGAAAATAAATTAACAATTGATGCACAAAACTTTAGTGCCGAAGATCAAAAGAATGTCATTATTTTTACAGGTGATGTAAAAATGAAAAGATATAAAGATATTATAAATGCAAATAAATTAGTAATAAATTTAAAGCAGTTATCAAAATTGAATACTAAAAAAGAACCAGTATTATATACTGCTACAGGTGATGTATATTTAGAGATTGTAACCACAGATAAACATTATAAAGCTAAGGGGCAAGAGGTTATATATAAACCATTGGAAAATAAATATATCATTAGTGGTGATGGATATGCTGAAGATATAATAGGTGATAAAAAGCTTTATGGTGAAAAAATATATATTGATACTATCACTGGTGAAGCTAAAATTGATGGTAGTAAAAAGAAACCTGTTAGATTTATAATGCAGTTAGATAAATAGGATAAGAATATGAGAATAGTAGATGCAAGATTTTTAGAATCAGCACAAAGTATAGTGGACTCACCAAGTCCAGATTTGGCAGAGATAGCTTTTCTAGGTCGTAGTAATGTTGGTAAAAGTTCATTATTGAATACCCTTACTAATCATAAAGGATTAGCAAAATCATCATCAACACCAGGAAAAACAAAATTAATTAATTTTTTTGATGTAACATATCAAACAGAAGAAAAAGAAAAATTTAAATGTAGATTTGTTGATCTTCCTGGATTTGGTTACGCAAAAGTATCTAAATCATTAAAAAAAGATTGGGATATTAAACTAACACAATTTATTGAAAAGCGTGCTAGTATTAGAATATACATACATCTAATAGATGCTAGACACAAAAACCTTGAAATTGATAAGAGTGTTAATGAATTTTTACATACTATTAAAAAAGGTGATCAAATAGTTGTAAATGCATTCACAAAGATAGATAAATTAAAACAAAATGAACTTGCAAAATTAAAGCGTGAAAATCCAAATGGAATATTTATATCGAACTTAAAAAAGAAGGGTATGAATGATTTAGAACAATTAATTGCCAACTTTGTATTTAAGGGTATCATCTAATGGATATTAAATACTATGTACCGACAGTCAAAGATATTCCAATGATGCAAAACCTTGTAAAAGAAGAAGTAGAAAGTGGTGTAATATTACATAGATCCAATGATGAGATGGCTACAACAATTAGATCATATATTTGTGTTCTAGTAGATGATGTATTAGCTGGGTTTGTAGCATTACATATCCATAGTATGGATTTAGCAGAAGTGAGAAGCTTAATTGTTTCAGAAAAGTTTCGTGGACTATCTTTAGGTAAAGGGTTAGTTCAATATTGTCTAAAAGAAGCAAAAAGATTAAATGTAGATACAGTTTTATCTTTAACTTATAAGAAAGAATTTTTTGAAAAATTAAATTTTCATGAGATAGATAAAGAATCTTTACCGGAGCATAAAATATGGGCTGATTGTATAAAGTGTAAGCATTTTCCTGTATGTAATGAGATTGCATTGGTTATCAGCATATAGTAAGTGATTATTAAATAAAATGAGATTAATATATTAAAATAGATAGGTAAAATATGAGTTTAAAAGAAAATGTAGACTATATAAAGCAAGAGATTGGTACAGAGGAAAAATTTTTAGAAGGTTTTGTTAAATTTGAAAGAATTTACAAAAAGTATAAATTTGCCATTATCTCATCATGTGTATCAATAGTATTACTAGCGGTGGGTGTTTACACAAAAGATTACCTGGACAATGCTAATAAGTTAAAAGCCAATGAGGCATATAATAAACTTCTTACTGACCCAGCTAATACTGTTGCATTAGCAACATTAAAAGATACAAATATAGAGCTATATAATATTGTAACTTCAAAGGGTGAGTCAAAAGTACAGATGTCATATTTAAAAGAGCTTGCAGCTTATTCAAAGGCAATGGAAGAATCAAATATTAAAGCTTTAGATACTCTTATTATGAATCCAGAATTTATTTTAAAAGAGTATGCTATATTTAATAAAGCATTGCTTCAGGCTAAAAATGGTGACTACATATCTGCAAAAGAGACACTAAAGTTAATATCTAAAGATTCTCAGGTTGCAAAATTATCTGATTCATTAAAACATTATTTAATTACAAAATAGGAAACTTATGAAATATATTATTGCACTTTTTATTGCACTGTTTGCCTTTACTGGTTGTTCATCAAAAAAACACTTTGAACCATCAAATGTAATAGATGAGATTAATTTATCTATTAAGGATATGTCAAATACAATTAAATCATTTAAGTTAGATAGTGGTGTTACATTAAAAGATGGTTCGGTAATTACAAAAGATGGTAAATTGGATCAAAGGCTACCTAATGGCTTTAATCTTTTAAATTATAATGAAAATAAAATAATTGCAGTAAATAATAATACTATTTTAGTAGGTAGTGAGCAAATAACTTTATCAAATGAAGCGGTATCTGCTACGCTGCAAAATAATATTTTAGCTATAGTATTTATAGATAATTCAATTGCTATGTATGATATGCAATCAAAAAAGATTATATTTAAAGATTATTATGATCATTCTTTTTTAAATGATATTAAAATTGCTAATCCTTACTTTATGGATGATGTGATTTTATTTCCTACACTTGATGGGAAAGTTATTGTAGTTGATACAAAAAATAAAAAAGTAATCAGAAGTATAGTAGTTAGTACTAGTGGTGATATTAAAAATATTATATATATGGGTGTTGTAAATGACACTTTTATAGCTGCTACAAGTAATAAAATATTATCGCTAGGTGATGGTACAGTTAAGACAAAAGATTTTGATATTAGTTCTATTGTAGCATCAAAAAATAATATTTATATTTCGACTATTGATGGTTATGTAAAAAAATTAGATATTTCATTAAATGAATTAGGATCTAAAAAATATAAATTTGCTAAAATATTTGCTATGGTTCATACTGATGGATATATTTATGCTTTAGAATCAGAAGGTTATATTCTTGCTATAGATGATACATTTACAAAAGATTCTGTATATAAATTTAAATTTAATAATAAAGATTATGCTGTTGCTATAGATAATACAATATTCTTTAATGATAAGTATATAGAGATAAAATAAGCTGAAAGCACTAATTGATTTTCTTAATTCAAAAGATATATTTTTTGAAAAATGTGAAGAAATATTACCTAAAGAATTAAAATCAAGAAAAAAAATAAGAATATATGATTCTTTAGATATTAAGAAGAACTATTGTTCTGTATTTATTATAGATGCTAAAAGTAGATTTATAAGTAAAAATGCTAAAGACCTTATTGAATTATTTTCTAATTTAGTTTCTTATAAAGATCATAATTATAAATATAAGTATTTAATTATATCTTCATCTATGTGTTCTAAAGCTTCTAAAATATTAAAAGACAATGGATGGAAAGTATTCAAAGGTAGTTTGTAGATGGTGTTTTGTGATATTGGAAATACAACATTTCATTTTAAATTTAAAAATAAAGATTTTAAAATATCTCACAAAGAGAAGCTCCCTAAATTAAGTGGTACAATATATTTTGTAAGTGTTAATAAAAAAGGTACAAATAAGCTTTTGGATAAGTATCCTAAGGCAATTAATATTGAAACTATTTTAGAATTTAAAACAAAATACTCTGGTATGGGTATTGATAGAAAAATTGCTTGCTTAAATATTAATAATGGTATTGTTGTAGATGCAGGTAGTGCTATTACTGTTGATATTATGAAAAAAGGTAAACACAAAGGTGGCTTTATATTACCAGGACTACATTCATATAATAGTATTTATCCTAAGATATCAAAAAAATTAAAGTTTCAATTTGATAAAAAAATTAAACTTGATAAAGTACCATTGGATACAAATACCGCAATCAATTATGCAATTTTAAAATCAATTATTACACCTATTAAAGATATATCCAAAGATCAAAATATAACTTTTACTGGCGGTGATGGAAAATTACTATCTAAGTTTTTTGATAATGCTACATATAATAAAAATCTTATTTTTGATAATATTAAACTACTATTAGATAAAATGCCTCAAAGATAGAGAATATAAGGAAATATACATGCTAACTATTGCATTACCAAAAGGTAGAATTGCTGAAGAGACTTTAGAAAAATTTGAAAAAGCTTTTGGTGAAAAATTTGTTTTTGAAGATAGAAAATTAATTCTACAAAAAGCAGGATTTACATTTTTAAATGTAAGAAATCAAGATGTACCAACATATGTGATGCATGGTGCTGCAGATTTAGGTGTAGTAGGTTTAGATGTATTGGCAGAGAAAGAATATGACTTAATTAAGCTTCTTGATCTTAACCTTGGAAAGTGTAAAGTAGCTATTGGACTAAAAGCTGGAACAAAACTTGATTGGACAAAAGCGGAGATTAAAGTTGCTACG